>DASTBN010000025.1:0-18698 GCA_035712045.1 Pseudonocardiaceae bacterium | reverse complement strand
CTCGGCCGCGGTACGAGAGCGGGTCAATGAGCTGATTCACACGCTGGATGGGCGCCCGGTCGATCCGCAGGATACCGATGACGCCGCCGCCAGCACTGCAAGCTAGCGCCCTGGTCGTTCATGTGTTCATCGCCGTGAATGGCGAGCACCGCGCTGAGGACCATCGATACCTGCTCGCGGTGTGGCGGGCATGCGGATCAGCACTCGGTATGACCGAGGAGATAGCGGTCACCGGCACGGCGGCCGATCCCCCCGGCGGCTGGGACAGCCCCATGGGCGAGTCGGGGTTGCTGGCGGTCAGGAGCCGCCCAGGACCCGGGGTGCACCAGGTGGTGCTGCGTCGTGAGCATGACACGTTCTGCGTCTCGGTGATGCGGGAGCCCGCGCCGGCCGAGGGAATCAGCTGGGCGCAGCTGGACCGGCAGTGGTCGGATGTGGCAGGGAAGGTCTCGCCAGGGGTGATCGGCACGGCGCGGCTGTACCTCGCGCGGCTGGCCGGGGCAGGAGCGCCTACGCCGGACGGGGCACTGGCCGTGGTAGTGCGCTCGGCGTGCCCGGCCGATCCAGCGGCGGCCGCTGACTGGTGGGAGCGGGGAGTCACGGTTCCCGAAGGGTTCGCGGTGTGGGAGGCATCCTCCCCAGCGGATGGCCGGGACCTACGGAAGATCATCGTTGTGGCGGCGGCGGATCGTGATCCAGAGCTGAGCGCATGGGCCTGGATCAGCCGCGACCGGTCGCTGCCCCCGTTCGGGCGCTACCTGCTGCATGCGGCGAAACTGCGCTACCAGCGGCGGGTTTGGGGTGCCGGGCAGGGTTTCCGGGAGCTGCGGCAGGAAGCCGACGTTACCGTGCGCAGGCTCCTGAGCATGCTCACGCCGCGGGCGCGGTCCCCGCAGCGCTGGCGGGAGCCAGCACCCGCGGAGCTGGTCGAGGCGTCACACGAGCTTGCCTCATTGCAGGCCCGCGCGCTGGGTCTGGTGGACAGCTCGACAAGACTGCGGGAGATGCGGCGCACAGTTGTCATCGCCGCTGCGAACATGACCGCCCTCAGTGACGACGCGAACCTGGGAGGCCTGTTCGCGGATGATCGGGCGCTGGCCGGGTGGCTTGGTGAGCAACTCGACGATGACGCGACCTATCTGGAGGCCGCGCAAGAACGGGTCCGACAGGTCAGCGCGTTGACCGACCAGTTGGTGCAGCGCGGTCAACAACGCCGCCAGGAACGGTTCAACCTCGGGCTCACTGGGGTGATCGGCGCGATCCTGATGAGCCTGGCGGCCATCCAATCACTGAGTTATAGCGTGCCGCTGCCTCCACCGGTGAAACCTGCGGTCGTCACCGCGCTGGGTGCGGTGGCGTTGCTCGCTTCCCTGGTTGTGCTGCGCTTCGCGGTGCCCGACCGGCGCTGGCCACTGGCCCTGGTGCACGCCGGGTTCGGCTTGCTGGCGGCGTCACTGGGGTGGATCGTGGTTTCAGCGCTCACCTTGGGCCGGCGGAGCGAGCGATGGACCTGGCTGATCAGCGGAGCCGCGTTCGTGGTCGCGGTGGCGGTCGCAGCGGGTCTCACCTGGATCAGGAGGCGGCGAAGGGCGCCATGACCGGTTGTGGGTGCCCTGCTCGCCGCCAGCCCGGCTGCACCAGAATGACGACCACGACGGGCTGATACCGGCGCTGGCTCTGCTTGCGCCGTCAGTCCACAGCTCAATCCGGCAGATAATCCCTCGGAGGGCCCGAAGACCAACCCAGTTGACAGCCCGAAGACAGTCCGGCTAATAACCCGAGAGACGATCCAACAACGATTGCATAATGTGCCGACCGCCGAATTCCTTCATTAGGAACGACTCGTTCGTCACGTAATCCGGCGGACAATCCAGCGATTAAAATGCCAATCAACATGAGCGTGAAGCCAAATCCAGGGACGACTGAGCCTGCCTGTGCATCCCCTTGCCGGCTACGCTCGGATCTCAAGCGTGTCACAGACCCTAGATCACGGGTTCGAGGTCGACGCCGGTCTGTTCGTAGCGGGTGTAGCGAGCAGGGTCGGCAGTGAGCAGCGGCCATCCACGTTGCTGAGCGCAGGCGATCGCGTGGGCGTCGGCCTGGGAACCCCCAAGCTGACCAATAGCGCGGGCACGTGCCTGATCGAGGTTGTCAATGACCGTGACCGGAAGGTTAAGTACGACATCGAGCACGGGGTGCTGGTCGTGGGTAAGTTCCGTCCACGCTGCCGCCACCGCAGTCGACGGCACAACCAGGACGATGGATTCCTCAACCGCCGTCCAGAGTGCTGCGGCAGCATAGATTGAGGTGCCGCGCGCGAACGCGATCAGTGCGGAGGCGTCAAGAACTCGGCCGCCGATCACGTCTGATCGGATGGTGCTGGCAGGCCCCAGGCCCGGCGGACAGCCGCCCGCGCCTCTAACGGCGGGGGACCACCGAGAACACGGGCCAGCTCGGTGAGCGCCTGGGCGCGGCTCAGGCGCTCCCGTAAGGCGTCCGCAACGAATGCGGACAGGTTGTCGGCCGCGCCGGCCTGCACGGCACTCTTGGCGCCGGCTAGCACGTCAGGTGGCAGGCTTACCGTGATCCGCTCAGCAGTCATACTCATAAGCTAGCATCGTCATACTACCTTGGACGTCGTGGGGGTGCCGGTGACGGTGCGGGGCATGAAGAGAATCGGACCGTGCACGCCGCAGTCCGCCAGCTCCGTGACCGCTACCCCCGCCACCCGTTCGCCTGGGCCGCGCACATCCACATCGGCCCCTGAACGAGGGTCGATGATGTGGCGATGAGCGCTGGCGGGTTATCGAGCCGACGGGTGCGGGCGTTGCGAGCGGCTGCGGAGGCGTTCAGCCATAGCGGGGACCGCAGGCAGGAGGCCGATACTCGGTTCACGCTGGGTTCGATGCTCGGTCAAGCCGATGAGCATCACCAGGCGGTTCGTGAGTTCGACCAAGCGGCAGGGCTGTAAGGCGCCGCATCTGACTAATGTGCTGTCATGGGTGGCCGGGCTCCTCGCCCGGCCACTTTTACTCACTTCTCCAGTGCGCGCACTCCGCTGCCAGGGCACGCAATCGCTGGTCTTTCCGCCAAGCCAGGGGGCCGATGTGCTGCACGCGCAACGATGCGACCGCGACGCCGAAGCTCAGGCTCCGCTCTGGGTCGATCACCCCGTGCGCCCTGGCGAAGGCAACCGCGCCGTGGAACACATCACCAGCGCCCAGGGTGTCCCGGACGGCGACCGGGGGCACGTCGATGGCGCCAGCCGCCGCTGAGGTTCTCCAGCGCACCGGCCCAGCGCCATCTGTCATCGCGGCCAGGTCGGCACCGGCGCTCAGCAGCTCGGTGGCGGCCTCATGAAATCCCGCTGCCCCGCACGCTGCGAAGTTGGCCGAGCACACAACGGTGTCGGCGAGCGGAATCAATTCCTCGTACACCTGCTTGGCGCTGCCGCAGTCCAAGACGATCGGGACCCCGGAGGCATGAGCAGCCCGCGCGGCGGCCACAGCCAAGTCCGGATGGTGCCCGTCAATCAGCACCACATCGGTGTCCCGGGCCAGCATCGGGAGGGCAGCGGGCAACGTCACGATCACGTTCTCGGCGTTACGGGATACTACGGACCGCTCACCGGTGCCGTCGAGCACGGTGATCGCCGAGATGCTGAGATCCGGGCCGCCAGCCCAGGTGTCCACCACGCGCACGCGAGTCTGTTTTAGCTCCCCCACCGCCAGCCGGGCGACCGGACCGGAACCCAGAGCCGACAGCAGCACACTGCGCCCGCCGAGCGCGCTGAAGGTCACCGCCGCGACGGCGGCCGGTCCCCCAGCGGCAAGGTCACAGCGCTGCGCAAGGACCTTCTCGTTGGTACCAGGCCGACGTGTTACCCGGTGGACCAGGTCCAGGGTGGCCAGGCCAACGAACAGCCCGCGCGGGGTCATTGGCGTGCGAGGATCACTGTCACGGCGGCGAGAGCGGCGAGCGTACCGCTGGCCAACCAGGCCGCCGCCATCCCGAAGTGCTCAGCGACCAGCCCGAACAACAGCGGACCGCCACCCGCGCCGAGGTAGACACCGGTCTGGGTCACCGAGGTCGCGGTGGCCACACGGTCCGGGAATCGGGCGGCCACGGCGTAGTTGAACACGCCTGGCCACGCCCATCCGGCGCCGAACCCGAGCACGATGCCCACCAGGAACACGACTGGCTGGCCGAGTGCCAGCAACAGGTACCCCACCGCCCCCAGGCCCAGCATGACGGCGACCATCCGCAGCAGGTCCGGCTGCGCCCGGTCAGCGAGCGCCCCGGCGGCCAGGCGAACCGCCAGACCCGCCGCGGACCCGAGTGAGAGCATCAGACCGGCGGTCGCTTCGCGATAGCCGACGCCGACAGCGCTGACCGTCAGGAAGGTGCCCATCGCGTTGGCCGCCGCCGCACCCAGCCCGGTCGCCGCTGCCAGCGCCAGCAGGGTCAGTCCCGAGCTCGCCGCGCTGTCCGGGGTGCCGACAGGGGCGCGGGGCCAGCGGATCCGGGGTGTCGCCGGCGCCACGATCAGCCCGATCAGCCCGGCGAGCAGAAACGCCCAGCGCCAGCCGATCGTCAGGGCTACGGATCCCACGGCCAGCCCCGCTAGCAACGTCGAGACCGGTATGGCACACTGTTTGACCGCGAAAGCCAAGCCACGCCGACGCGGTGCGATCCGTGCCATGAGCAGCTCATTAGCGGCGGGCTGGCTCAGCGCTGTCGGAATCCCCGCTGCGGCCAGGCCCGCCAGCAACCACGGGGTGGACGGTGCGGCGGACAGCGCGGCGAGGCATCCCGCACTGCCCGTGGTCGCCAGGCGCAACGCCGAGGTGGGGCCGATCCGCTCGGTCACGCTGGCGAGTGGCCGCGCCACCAGGGCACTGGTCGCGAAAAAGACCGACCCAGCCAGCCCCAGTACGCCCATCGGTAGTCCGAGCTCAGCCCGGATCTGCACCGCCATTCCACCCACCAGGAAAACCGGCAGCACTCCTACTGTCACCGCTCCGCCGATGGCGAGCAACGCCCCGGTGTCGCCCCTCGCTAGCTCCCGAACTCCAGCCCGCACGCCCGTCACAGCTACCCAACGCTAGTCCAGGTGTCCCTGCCCCGCCGATGCCGTTGCTCACACCCATGAGCCCTCGACCGCGTAAACGAGTGGCGTTGATCCACTATGTTGGTGGGGAGGCCATCGGCGGGGAGGGTGTTATGGCTCATCTGGTCCGTGCCAGGTGCGTGGCTGGCGCGTTCGCTGTGCTTCTTTCTTTCGTCGGCGGGTGCGGGACCACCCCGGCTCCGCGAGCCGACGAGCCGACGCGGGTGGCGGGTAGTGCGGAATGGGCGAAGCATGTCACCGACTTCGAGAATCGCTACTTCGAGCTCGAGCCCGTGTTCGCGGTCCAGCAGGGACGGCACGAATACGACGGCCGCCTGCCGGACTGGAGCGCGTCGGGCATCAGCGCCAAGCTGCGCTGGCTGCGCGATCAGCGCGCCTTGGCCGAGAAGTTCGATCAGAATACGCTGAGCACCGAGCAGCGTTTCGAGCGGCGATACCTCCTTTCGCGTATCGATACCGACCTCTTCTGGCTGGAGGAAGGGGAGCAACCGTTCACTAATCCTCGTTTCTACATCGACGCGCTAGATCCGGGCGTGTATCTCACTCGTCCCTACGCGCCACTCGAAACACGGCTCAAGGCATTCATTGGTTACGCGCGCGCTGTTCCCGCAGCGGCCGCGCAGATCCGCGCCAACTTGCGGGCACCGCTGCCGAAGACATTCATCAAATACGGCGCCGACGGATTCGGCGGATTCCCGGATTTCTACCGCAAGGATGTGCCTAAAATCTTCGCCGAGGTAAAGAAGCCCGAGCTTCAGGCCGAGCTGGCGAGCGTGATCGAACCGGCGGCGCGGGCGATGCGGGAGCTCGCCGACTGGATTAAGAATGGCGAATCGCGGGCGGGTGAGAACTTCGCGCTCGGCCCGGCGAAATTCGCCGACATGTTACGCATGACCGAGCTCGTCACAACGCCGCTCGCTGAGTTGGAGCGGATCGGGCACGCCGATCTTGATCGCAACACAGCGGCTCTCGAAAAGGCCTGTTCCGAGTACCTTCCGGGGGCGGCCATCGAAGCCTGCGTCGCCAAGGTCAACGCCGACAAGCCAAGCGGCGGCATGGTGGAAGGAGCCCGCGCCCAGCTCGGCATGCTGCGCCAATTCGTGGCCGATCACGATCTCGTCAGCATTCCCGGGACGGAGCGGGCGCTGGTGGCGGAAGCGCCACCCTACCAGCGTTCGAATTTCGCTTACATCGACATCCCCGGCGTCTACGACAAGGCCATGCCGTCGGTGTATTACATCGCGCCACCAGATCCCACCTGGTCCAAGGCTGACCAGGACGCCTACCTACCCGGCCGCTCGAGCCTGCTGTTCACCTCAGCCCACGAGGTATGGCCGGGACATTTCGTGCAATTTCTGCACGCGAATCGCTCGCCGTCCGGGTTCGGCCAGTTATTCGTTGGTTACGCTTACGCTGAGGGGTGGGCGCATTACGCTGAGGAGATGATGTGGGAAGCCGGTCTCGGGAACGGCGCGGCGGAGACCCACATTGGCCAGCTCACCGAGGCGCTGATGCGTGACGTGCGGTTCCTGTGCGCGATCGGCATGCACACTCAAGGAATGAGTGTGGCCAGCTGCGAGACAATGTTCCGTGAGCAGGCCCATCAGAATCCGGGCGAGTCCCGTCAGCAGGCCGCGCGCGGCACTTACGACCCGGCTTATCTCAACTACACATTGGGTAAGCTGATGATCCGCAAGTTGCGCGCGGACTGGACCGCGAATCACGGCGGGCGGAGCGCCTGGCGGGAGTTCCATGATCGTTTCCTATCCTACGGCGGTCCGCCGATCCCCCTGGTACGCGAGCAGCTTCTCGGAACAGCTCGGGGAGACCTGTTCTAGTCACCCGCCACAGCCGCCGAGGACCTCCCTGGCCAGGACGCACGTTAGTCCAAATGGCCTGCGCCGGCGCGAGCCGCGGGCGATAGCTTGCCCAGAGGCTGATCGCCCGTAGAATCGACCGAACCTTGGCGCCCACGAGGAGTGTGACGAACGCGGTGCCTGCCGCCTCGACGCCCGGTTGTTGTAGGTGGCCGGGCTCCCGGCCCGGCCGCTCCCGCTCACCACGCCCGGGTACAGCGCGTTTGTGGACCTCATGATGGATGTTCTGCGCGGCTTGTGGGACACATTCGGTGGCGTGATCGGGTTGATCGCCCTGACGCTGGGCACCTTCGTTTTCGTCGCCGGTGAGTTCGCGCTGACCACCCTCGAGCGCAGCACCGTGGACGCGCACGTGCAGCAAGTTGGTGACCGGCGATCCCGCCAGGTGCAGCACGCCCGGAGCACGCTGTCCTTCCAGCTCTCCGGCGCTCAGGTAGGGATCACCATCACCACTCTGCTCACCGGGTATGTCGCCCAGCCAGCCATTGTCGGGCTGATCCGGCCCGCGGTGCGAGCGGTCGGGCTGCCCGAGTCCGCCGTGAGCGGGGCATCGCTGGGAATCGGGCTAGCGCTGGCCACCACGTTATCGATGGTGTTCGGCGAACTCGTCCCGCAGAACCTGGCCATCTCCCGGCCGCTGCAGACCGCCCGGGGAGTCGCCGGGATCCTGAACGCGTTCTCCCTCGCGTTCCGCTGGCTGATCGGGGCGCTGAACGGAACCGCGAACTGGATCGTCCGGCGGCTGGGCATCGAACCGGCGGAAGACCTGCGTTCCGCGCGTTCCCCGCAGGAACTCGGCTCGCTGGTGCGCAGCAGCGCCCAGCACGGCACCCTGGACGAGGGGACCGCGACCCTGCTCGACCGTTCACTACGATTCGGCGAGCGCACCGCGGAAGAACTGATGACGCCCCGGGTGCGGGTAGAGGCGCTGCGCGCCGGGGAGACCGTGCTCGCGCTGGTGGACGCCGCGAGGAAGACCGGGTTCTCCCGCTTCCCCGTCTACGGCAGCGACCTCGACGATGTGCGGGGAGCGGTGCACGTCAAGCAGGCCTTCGCGGTGCCAGCCGCGAACCGCGCCACCACCCACGTCGGCACGCTAGCCAGGCCCGTCCCCACCGTGCCCAGCTCACTGGATGGTGACGCGCTGCTCGATGCGCTGCGTGGCCAGGGTCTCCAGGTCGCGATCGTGGTCGACGAGTATGGCGGCACCGCGGGCATCGTCACCCTCGAAGACCTCGTAGAGGAGATTGTCGGCGACGTCCGCGACGAGCACGACAGGCAGGAGGCCGCCCAGATCCGGCAAGTCGACGAACGAAGCTGGATCATCTCCGGGCTGCTGCGCGCGGACGAGGTGGCCGATGCGGTCGGGCTGGTGCTGCCTGAGGGCGACTACGAGACGGTGGCCGGCCTGGTGCTGGAGCGGCTGGGCCGCATTCCCGACATCGGAGACGAGGTCGAGCTCGATGGCTGGCAGCTGACGGTGCTGCGGATGGAACGCCGCCGCATCGCTGAACTGCGGCTGACCCGGACCGCGCGCGCTAACCAGGTGACCCCGTGAACGCCCTCACGCTGGTGATCGCGGTGCTGCTTCTCGCGAGTAACGCGTTCTTCGTCGGGGCCGAATTCGCTCTGATCAGCGCCCGGCGGGACCGGCTGGACGCGATGGCCGCGCGCGGGGTGGCGCGTGCTCGCACCGTCATCCGGGCCGGGGAGAGGCTGCCGCTGATGCTGGCGGCGGCACAGCTGGGCATCACCATCAGCTCGCTGGGGCTCGGTTCCCTCGGCGAACCCGCCATCGCTCAGGCGCTGGAATGGCTGACGGACCCGCTGGGGGCACCCGACGCGGTGGTGCACACCGTCGCCTTCGTGCTCGCGCTCGGCATCGTCACAGTGGCTCACATCCTGCTCGGCGAGATGGTGCCGAAAAACATCGCGATCGCTGGTCCCGAACGCACCGCGCTATGGATGGTGCCGCCCTTAGTCGCCTTCACGAAGGTCACCCGGCCGGTCATCGCGCTGTTCAGCCACACAGCGCGGCTGGTGCTGCGCCTGTTCGGCGTGCAGCCGCGTGAGGAGCTGGCGGGCGCGTACAGTCCTGACGAACTGGCGAATTTGATCGCCGATTCGAGCCGGGAAGGGCTGCTGGACAGCCAAGAGCACCGCCGGCTGACGAAGACCCTGTCCACCAGGGAGCGGACGGTCGCCGATGTGCTGATCCCCCTCTCCCGGCTGACCACGGTTCCCGCCAAGCCCACCCTGGGTGAGGTGGAGCACGCCGTGGCGCAGACCGGTTTCTCCCGGTTCCCCCTGCGATCCGGTGGTCAGCTGGTCGGCTACCTGCATGTGAAGGACGTGCTGCCGCTGCTCGGCAGCCCGCCGGACACGCCGGTGCCTCCCGGCAGTGCCCGCGCCTTACCCGAGGTTCCCGCCAACGCCAGGTTCGACGAAGCGCTGGCTCTGCTGCGGCGTTCCGGCAGCCACCTCGCCCGCGCCGTGGACGCCGACGGCACTACCCAAGGCGTCGTCGCGCTGGAGGACCTGGTCGAGGAGTACGTCGGCACTGTCCGCGACGCGACTCACGTCGGCCCGTAAGCGTCACGGCACGTCGGCGATCTCGCTCAACGGCGGGCAGGAGCACACCAGGTTCCGGTCCCCGTGAGCCTGATCGATCCGCCGCACCGGCGGCCACACCTTGGTGGCCGTCCGGCCCATCGGGTACGCGGCGAGTTCCCGGCTGTACGGGTGATCCCATTTGTCGGTGAGGCACATCGCGGTGTGCGGCGCACAGCGCAGCGGGTTGTCCTCGGCGGGCCACTCCCCCTCGGCGACCCGGTCGATCTCGTCCCTGATCGCGATCATGGCGTCGCAGAAACGATCCAATTCCGCGAGGCTCTCGCTCTCGGTGGGCTCGACCATCAGCGTGCCGGCGACGGGGAACGACATCGTGGGGGCGTGCAGGCCGTAGTCGATGAGGCGCTTGGCGACGTCCTCGACGGTGACACCGGTGGCCCTGGTGATCTCCCGGAGATCAAGGACGCATTCGTGGGCGACCAGCCCGTTAGCGCCGACGTATAGCGCCGGGAAGTACTGCGTGAGCCGCCGGGCGATGTAGTTCGCGGCGATCACCGCGGTCAGGGTGGCCCGGCGCAGCCCCTCACCACCCATCATCCGGATGTAGGCCCAGCTGATCGGCAGGATCCCGGCGCTCCCCCAGGGCGCCGCGGTCACCGGATGCCTGGACAGGAACGGCGCGAGATGCGCCCGCACGCCGACCGGCCCGACCCCGGGCCCGCCCCCGCCGTGCGGGATGCAGAACGTCTTGTGCAGGTTGATGTGACCAGCGTCCGCGCCGAAGTCACCCGGCCGGGCTAAGCCCAGTAGCGCGTTGAGGTTGGCCCCGTCGACGTAGACCTGCCCGCCAGCCCCATGGACCAGCTCACATACCTCGGTCACACCCGGCTCGTACACGCCGTGCGTGGACGGATAAGTGATCATAATGGCCGCCAGCTCGGCGCCGTGCCGCTCAATTTTCGCCCGGAGGTCGCCGAGATCGACGTCACCGTTGCGATCGCAGCTGACCATTCCGACCCGCATACCGGCCATGACCGCCGAGGCCGCGTTCGTGCCGTGCGCGCTGGAGGGGATGAGGCAGACATCCCGTCTGGCCTCGCCACGGCTACGGTGGTACGCGCGGATCGCCAGGAGGCCCGCGAACTCACCCTGGCTGCCCGCGTTGGGCGCCACGCTGACGGTGTCATAACCCGTCAGCTCGGCCAGCCAGCGTTCCAGGTCAGCGATTACTTTCAGCAGGCCACGGGCGTCTTCGCGGGAGGTGAAGGGATGCAGCTGCGCGAACTGTGGCCAGCTGACCGACTCCATCTCCGCGGTGGCGTTGAGTTTCATCGTGCAGGAACCCAGCGGGATCATGCTGCGATCCAGCGCCAGGTCTTTGTCGGCCAGCGCGCGCAGGTACCGTAGCAGCGCGGTCTCGCTGCGATGAGCGGAAAACACCGGATGCGTCAGGAACGGCGAATTCCGCACCAGCGCCGCCGGAATGGCGTCCGGGATCTCCCGGTCGAGGACATCCGGATCAGCGCCGGGCACACCGAACGCTTCCCAGACCACTCGGAGATGCTCCCGGGTCGTGGTCTCCGCGCAGCTGATCCCCACGTGATCGGCGTCGGCCAGCCGCAGGTCTATCCCGGCCCTCCGGGCGGTCTGAACGACCTCAGCGGCCTGGCCGGGCACTCTCGCGAGAACGGTGTCGAAGAACGCCTCGGGCGTCACCTCGATGCCTCCGCCGCGCAATCCGGCGGCGAGCACTGCGGCCATCCGGTGTGCCCGGTACGCGATATCGCGTAACCCCTCGGGCCCGTGGTAGACCGCGTACATCGACGCCATCACGGCCAGCAGCACCTGAGCGGTGCAGATGTTGCTGGTGGCCTTCTCCCTGCGGATGTGCTGCTCCCGCGTCTGCAGGGCCAGCCGTAACGCGGGTGCCCCATCGGCGTCCCGGGACACACCCACCAACCGGCCCGGCAGCTGGCGCTCCAGGCCAGCCCGTACCGCCAGGTAGGCGGCGTGCGGCCCGCCGAACCCTAGCGGCACGCCGAAGCGCTGAGTGGACCCGAACACCACGTCGGCACCGGCCTCCCCCGGTGGCACCAGCAGCGTCAAAGCCAGTAGATCGGCCGCGACTGCCACCGTGGCACCGCGTTCGTGCACCCGCTCGATCAGGCCCGCGTGATCGCGTACCGCGCCCGAGGGGTCCGGGTAGGACAGTGCCACCCCGAAGAAGTCGGCGGGCAGGCAGCGGGGTCCGCTGGAGAGGTCCGCGATGTGCAGCTCGATACCGAGCGGTTCGGCGCGGGTGGCCAGAACCGCCAGTATCTGCGGCAGCGTGTCGGCGTCCACCACGAAACGCGGCGAGGCGACCCGGCTCGCCCGGCGCAGCAGGATCATCGCCTCGGCCGCCGCAGTGGCCTCATCGAGCAAGGAGGCGTTCGCCACCGGCAGGCCGGTGAGGTCGCAGATCATCGTCTGGAAGTTGAGCAGGGCTTCCAGCCGCCCCTGGGAGATCTCCGGCTGATAGGGCGTGTAGGCGGTGTACCAGGCCGGGTTTTCCAGCACTGAGCGGCGAATCACCGGCGGGGTAATCGTGCCGTGATATCCCATTCCGATCATCGGTGTCCGCGGCTGGCACTGGGAGGCCAGTTCCCGCAGCTCAGCCAAGGCCTGCTCGTCAGTCGCCGGAGCTGGCAGATCCGGGACGGCGTCCAAGCCGGCGAGGGCGGGTGGCAGCGCCAGTCCCGCGAGCTCGTCCAGGGAGCCCACACCGATGACGTCCAGCATCCGGGTCAGCTCAGCCGGACTTGGCCCGATGTGCCGGTCGGCGAACGGCACACCCAGCTCCAGCTCAGAGAGCGGGCGCCGGTCAGGAGTTCTCATCTCAACCACCTCCGGGTTCGGGAGGATCGCACCCGGACGGCTGTGGCCGAGAATGTCCAGCGAAACGAGCGTCTACTTCCGCAGCCTACCTCGAAACCCAGCCGTACCAGCCAGCCCAGCCGTACCAGCGCGCTGACACGGCTGCCAGCGGCCAGGCAGAGGTGTATCAGCTGATCCTGCGGGCCCGCCGACGTTTGGTGAGCTCATCTTCCGGAACCGCCTCGACATGGCCACCATCAGCGCGCTCGGGGGGGAAACGGCTGATCGATCCGGCGATCTCCTTGATCGCCCCGCTGACGGCGATGCCGAACACACCCTGCCCGCCCTGCAGCAAGTCCACCACCTCCTCGGGAGAGGTGCACTCGTAGACCGTCGCGCCATCGCTGAACAGGGTGATGCTGGCCAGGTCATGGACGCCGCAGTGGCGCAGGTGCTCCACTGCCACCCGGATGTTCTGCAGCGAAACCCCGGCATCCAGCAGCCGCTTGACCACCTTCAGCACCAGGATGTCTTTGAACGAGTACAGCCGCTGGCTGCCTGAACCAGTGGCTCCCCGGATCGACGGCGTCACCAGGCTGGTGCGTGCCCAGTAGTCCAGCTGGCGGTAAGTGATCCCGGCGATCTGGCATGCCGCCGGTCCGCGGTACCCAAGCAGATGATCGGCGGCTCCATGCGGCCCGGCCAGAGCGGAATCTGGGAACAGGGTCCCCTGTTCGGTCGCATCCCGCACTTCGGAGTCCTCGGAGTGCGCGCGTTCACGCTCCGGGACGTCCGATGCGCTAGGCCCTCCGTCGACCACCCGATGCCTCCCACGCCGCGCGCCGACAACCCACGGCCGTCCGGAGCGAATCACACCAGCGCGACTCGCTGTGAGGGTCGACGGTAGGCCCCACCAGGGAGCCGGTCAATACGACGCGCGGCAGAGCCTCACCCTCAACCTTACATCGAGGTAGTTTTAGAGCCCCTATGTGTCCGCTCCCCGGAAGTCCTCCGGGGACACCGAGTCCAGGAACTCGCGGAAGCGCTCCACCTCGTTCTCCTGCTCGTCCGGGATGATCAAACCGGCTTCGGAGAGTACCGCTTCCTCGGCGTGAATGGGCACTCCAGCCCGTAATGCGAGGGCGACGGAGTCGCTGGGGCGGGCCGAGACCCGTACATTGCCGTCGAAAACCAGCTCGGCGAAGAATGTACCTTCCTGCAGCTCGGTAATCCGGACCTGTTTCAGCTTCCCGCCCAGTGCGCGAATGACATCCCGCAGCAGGTCGTGAGTCATCGGCCGGGCCGGTTGCACCCCCTGCTGTTCCAGCGCGATCGCGGTCGCCTCGCCCGAGCCGATCCAGATCGGCAGGTAGCGTTCGCCCTCGGTTTCCCGCAGCAACAAGATCGGCTGGTTGGCTGGCAGCTCCACCCGTACCCCGACGACACGCATCTCGCTCATCGCGTTGCGCCTCCCTCCTGCCGCACCTCGTGCTCTCTGGGTGCCTCGAGGATCGCCGTGCTCGGCGGCGGATTTGCGTGCCGACCATCGCGTCTCCACCATCGCTACCCTTTAAACGCTACACGGGGCACCGTCCCGCTGCCGAGTCCCGCAGTGGCCCAAATTCCCGGAACGGCTCAGCTCCCGATCACGCCACGCAATCCGATCTTCACCAGCAGCGCGTGCAGTCGCACCGAGAGCACCGCCAGCTCCCGGACGAGTTCCTCGGCGCGGGCCCGCGAATCGGGATCTCGCTGCCGGCTCACCGGGGTGACGATCTGCGCCAGCAGCCCGACCTCACGATCCGCTGAGGCCCGGAACGAGCGCAGGTGCCGGGCCTCCAGCCCAAAGTCGGTCATGGCTTGCGCGGTTCTCGCCACCAGCACCGCGTCAGGGTCATAGAAACCGGCTGGACCAGGGCGGAGAAGACCGAACTGCTCAAGCTGATGCAGAGAGGCCTGGCTGATACCGGCCGCGGCGAGTAGCTCCTCCTGAGTCATCCGTGCCACAGCATCGCCACCAGGACCATCGCCACCACGCCCCGCGTCACCCGGGCCGGTGCCCGCATCAGGGCACACGCTAAGGGGCTGCTGCCCCCAGCGCTGCGCCGCCTGCCGGGGCTCGCCGCGATCTCTGGCGTCCAGGTTTTCCTTGATCACCCTCAGCGGGAGATAGTGATCCCGCTGGGCGGCGAGGACGTAGCGCAGACGCTCGACATCCGTTTCGGAGAACTGGCGGTAGCCGGCGGCGGTGCGTTCTGGCCGGACCAGCCCCTCGGACTCCAGAAATCTGATCTTGGAAATGGTGATGTCAGGGAACTCAGCGCGCAGCTGGTCGAGTACCGAGCCGATACTGGCGCCGGTGCGATCTCCTGGGCGGCGGCCCGGGGCCGTCACCGGGACCCCTGGTCAGCCCCTCGATGCCTCGGCCCGGTGAGGAACACCAGCCGGAACTTACCGATCTGGACCTCGTCGCCGTTGGTCAGCAATGCGGTATCCACTGGCTCGCGGTTGACGTAGGTGCCATTGAGGCTCCCCACATCGACCACCACGAACTCGCCGCCCTCACGGCGGAACTCCGCGTGCCGCCGGGACACCGTGACGTCGTCGAGGAAGATGTCGCTGTCCGGATGCCGCCCCGCGCTCGTGGTGGGCCGGTCGAGCAGAAACCGGGAACCCGCGTTGGGCCCCCGCCTGACCACCAGCAGCGCTGAGCCGACCGGCAGCGCGTCAATACCAGCAATAGGGGGCGGCGGCGCCTCGATACTTTCGACCTCGGACAGAAAGTCGGCCCGGAACGTCGAGGTCTGCTCCGGTCCCCGCTCAGGGGGTACGCCGGGCCCGTCGTTCGTGCTCACGCTGGGCTCTCCTTCTTCTGATGGTCGCCGTTGATCGGACCACAACCTACCCTGCCACGGTGGACGCCGACGAAGCGGTGCTCAGCCCGAATCGCGCACTGTACGCACGGTAAACATGGTCTGAATCAGATACAGCACTCCTGACCAGATGTACAATGCACCACCCCATCCAGTGAACGCCACGGCGAACGCGTTCGCCACCGCGCCCAGCCAGCCGTGCGCCACGCGGGCGAGCAGGAGTAACGGGAAGGCGTACAGCAGGCACAGAGTCGCGGCCTTGCCGACATAGTGCACTGGTAGCGGAGGGTGGCCATAGTGGCGCAGTAGCGGCAGGGAGGCCACCAGTACCAGGTCCCGGCCAATCAGCGCGGCGATCAGCCACCACGGCAGGATTCCCCGCACCCCGAAGGCCAGCAGCGCGCCCAGCGTGGATAGCCGGTCTACCGTCGGGTCGAGCAACGCTCCTAGCCTGCTGGACTGGTTGAGCAAGCGGGCGAGTTTGCCGTCGAGCCAGTCAGTGAGACCCGAGAAGGCGAGCACGAGCATCGCCAGCAGATCGCGGTGCGGGTGACCCAGCAGCAGCCACAGAAATACCGGGACGCCGGTCAGCCGGAGCACACTGAGCACATTGGGCACAGTGAGCAGCCGGTCGGCCGGTTCCCGCGCGAGACCGCCCGCCCGCTCGCTGGACACCCGGCATCACCTCACCGACACCGTACGGTGCCCCGGTTCGGCTAGAGATCCCCATCGAGAGCCCGGCCGTGCGTGAAGTAGGGTGCGATCTTGTTCTCGAACATCGTCAGCGCGGAGCCGATGGCCATGTGCATGTCCAGGTATTTGTAAGTGCCCAGCCGACCCCCGAACAGGATGTTCCGCTGCGCGGTCTCGGATCTGGCCAGGTCACGGTAGCGTCCTAGTGTGACCCGATCCTCCGGGGTGTTAATCGGATAGTAGGGCTCGTCCTCTTTACCCGCGAAGCGGGAGAATTCCCGCACGATAACGGTCTTGTCGGCCGGGTAGTGGTCCCGCTCCGGATGGAAATGCCGGAACTCGAGGATCCGGGTGAACGCGACGTCGGCATCGGCGTAGTTCATGACCGGGGTTCCCTGGAAGTCACCGCAATCGCGCACGATCTCCTGCTCGAAGTCCAGGGTGCGCCAGCCGAGCCAGCCCTCGGAATAGTCGAAGTACCTGTCCAGCGGGCCCGTGTAGACGACCGGCGTCCGCTCCGGCAAGTCCTCACGCAGCTCGAAGTAGTCGGTATCGAGCCGCACGTCGATGTTCGGGTGCGTGGCCATCGCGGTGAGCCACGCGGTGTATCCCTTGACCGGGAGGCCTTCAAAGGTGTCGTTGAAGTAACGATTGTTGAAGGTGTACCGCACCGGCAGCCGGGTGATGGTCGCGGCCGGCAACTCCTGAGGATCGGTCTGCCATTGCTTGGCCGTGTAATCGCGCACGAATGCCTCGTAGAGCGGGCGGCCGATCAGGGAGATCGCTTTCTCTTCGAGGTTCGTGGCGTCCTTGCCGTCGATTTCGGCGGCTTGCTCGGCGATGAGCGCACGGGCCTCGTGGGGCGTGAAGTAGCGCCCGAAGAACGCTGAGATCATTCCCAGGCCCATCGGGAACGGGTATACCTGGCCCTGGTGGATCGTGAACACCCGGTGCTGGTAGCCGGTGAACTCGGTGAACTGGTTCACGTATTCCCAGACACGCTTGTTCGAGGTGTGGAATAGGTGCGCGCCATAGCGGTGCACCTCGATCCCGGTTTCCGGTTCCGCCTCGGAGTAGGCGTTGCCGCCGAGGTGGTGGCGCCGTTCCACCACCAGCACCCGCTTGTTCAGCTGGGTGGCGGCGCGCTCGGCCACGGTGAGGCCGAAGAAGCCGGATCCGACGACGATGAGGTCATACCGCGAGAAGCTCACGCCGCCGGAGGGTAGCCGTGCCGGGCGGCGAGGTTCAAAACCGGGTGTGCTCCAGCCAGTGGTCGAGCAGGCCCGCATCCCCGAGCACGGTGATCGGCGCCTCACCGGGTCGCACGCGGCGCATCAGGACCAGCAGCAGGTCCACCACCGCGCCCCGGACCGCGACGTCGCCCTTCATGTGACCGGGCTCCCAGGCCGGGCCCGCCGGGGTCCGGCGCACGATCCACTCCCCCGCCTCGCCCAGCCCCGGGTCGGTGGCATGCAGGTGCAGGATCTGGCCTTCGCCTCGCAGCTCGGCGAGCTCAGGCCGGAACTGGACCGCCAGCGGTGAGCCAAGCAGACTCAGCCACTCGGAGATCGCATCGGCGGCAAGATCAGCCTCCAGGGTATAGGCACGGCCCAGCGCCAGCTCTGCGTCCGCCCGATGCACCGTGGTCTCGTGCGCCATCCGGCGCGCCCAGAAACCAGCGTTCTGATCACCGCTAAAGGTCCAGACCGGCGCTTCCGGACCGGCCGCCCGGATCGAGTCAACCAGCTCACTAGCGCCTGCGGCCAGCCACGCGCACAGCCCGTCATTGTCCTCCGGGGCGGCCGGCCTCGGGGCGCTGAAATCGGGGCGGGCTGTAGCGCGTCGCACGACGAGCCCGGTGGCCGTCCGGTGGGCTTGCCCCACATGCTGAGCGAGTTCGCGCAGTGTCCAATCCGGGCAGGTCGGTACTCGTATCGCCAGGTCAGCGCCGGACAGCGCCTCGACGAACAACGCCGACTCGGTGGTCACCGCGTCGAGGTAACGGTCATGGTGCAGCGGAGCCATCAGGTGCCCTTCCGTGCTAGTCGTCTGGCGGTCATCTCCCTGCCGTAACCTAAGCCCCTGCGAAGGTGGTAGTGCGGTGAGGCACCGGGTGGTGTGCACTAGGAACCATGGCCTCGCGCTCCGCGGCACATCGGCGGGATCCCACGCGACCCACCGCCGGTGGAGGGCGAGGTATCTTCCTCGCCGCGGCGATGAGATCTCCCCGGGATGTCGGCACACTGCTGCCCTCCGGGCCCGAACTGGCCCGGCAGCTGGCCGCCGTGGTCCCCGGATCGGTTCACGCGGGACGGCCCCAGGTCGTGGTGGAGCTCGGGGCCGGCGCTGGCGCGGTCACCGCGGCGATTGTCCGGCAGGCGGCCGAGGGCACGACGGTGATCGCGGTTGAGAAGGATCCCCGACTCGCCGAACGGTTACGCTCCCGCCAGCTTGGCGTCCGGGTGGTCACCGCCGACGCGGTCACCCTCCCGGCGATCTTGGCCGACCATGGGGTGCGCTATGCCGATGTGATCGTCTCTGTCCTGCCCTGGACCCTGTTCGGGCCGGCCCAGCAGCGCAGGTTTCTGACGATCTTCGCTAGTGCGCTGCGGGCGGACGGGGTATTCGCCGCCGCCGCTTACAGCTTCAGCTACTGGATGCCCGCAGCCCGGCGGTTCCGCCACGAGCTGGAGCGGG
>DASTBN010000024.1:0-2194 GCA_035712045.1 Pseudonocardiaceae bacterium | reverse complement strand
GTGATTCCAACATCGACGCCAGTGGGGTCCTCGCCGATGGGACGAAGGTCGTTGGACCGGAGGACCTGACTGCCGCACTGATGTCGAGGTCAGGGCTGTTTGTCACCAACGTCGTCGAGAAACTGATGATCTACGCCGCGTGGATGAAAGGTTCATCGCACGGGCTGGGCACCGCCGCCGCCGGTGATACGACGGACGTTCTGGACGTCGCCAGCGGGCAGCGGCCGCGACAGATCAGCGAGGATGACCTGATCACCGGGGTTGAGCCCGGTGAGCACCTGAGTGCGGGCAGGGCCAGCGGCGCCCAGGGTCACGGGGACATCGCTCGGGGTGCCGTTGCGCAGTACCGACACGGTAGTCCTGGCGCCGAGGTGATGCACCGCGGAGCTGGGCACGGTGAGGACGCCTGATGCGTGCCCGAGCATGATGGACACAGACGCGCTCTGCCCGGCGAAGAGCTGTTCGTTGGCGCCCGTCAGGCCGATCGTGATGGGGTAACTGGTCGACCCGGCTGGGCTCGCTGAGCTGGATGAGGCGAGAAGGCCGATCGAGACGACCTGGCCTGTAACGGGTGTGGAGCTTCCGCTCGGGATGACCGTCGCGGCGGCTCCCACTTGTACCGAAGCCACATTGACGTCGCTGACCAGGGTCGTGACCTGATGGGCACCCGGCCCGATGACCACGATTTGCGGAGTACCCGGGCTGCCCTGTACCGATTGCCCCGCGCTCAGGGTCACCGAACCAACGGTGCCGTCGATCGGGCTGCGCAGCTCGGCCTGGTCGTGCGCCTGTTGCGCTTCGGTGAGCTGTGCCTGGGCGGCGTCGATGGCCGCCTGGTCCGCCGCGAGTTGCTCGGCTGAGACCGGCCGGAGGACTGACGTGGTCCGGTTCGTGATACCAGGTGCCGGTTTGGCCGTGGCGCGTGCTTGCGGCCGTGATGTCGGGGCTGGTGTCGGCCTCGGTGTTGACGCCGGTGTTGCCGCCGGTGTTGGCTTCGGTGCCTGCGAGGGCTCTGGTGTCGGGGATGGCTGGGTCTCCCGAATGGCCTGCGCGGTCGTCATGAACGTGTCGATGGCGGTACTGAGCGTCGGCAGATCCGCGGCCACCGCTCGCTGATCGTGATCGACCGCCGCCTGATCCGCGAGTACCGCCGCGATCGCGGACTGGCACTTGTCCGGATCGGGTGAAGGAGACACCGACGCCGACTTGGCCGAGTGAGAGGTGCCGGTCCTGGTCACGTCGGCGAATGCTTGGCAGAGGCCGCGTTCGGTAGTGACATCGCTCTTCTCCCGGGTGATGTCCTGATCGGCCTGATGCTGGTCAGCGAGCAGACGAGCCTGCAGCTGGCTGACCCGCTCCCGCGCCGCTGACGCGGGATCCGGTGAGTTTGCCGTGATCTCGGCACTGAACGCGGTCGGCGCCACCGGGGTGGTGACCGTCTGACTCGACTGATCCGCGGCGAGCCGGGCCGCCGCGGCGGCGGTAGCGGATTGGGCCGATGCGAGCTGGGCGTCCAGCGAGGTCGTGTCGAGCTCGGCCAGGGTCTGGCCGACACCGACATGCTGCCCAACCGTGGCCGACACGCTGCGGATGGTGCCGCCGATAGGGAAGCTGAGGTTCGCCTGATTGACCGGCTGGATAGTGCCCGGAGCGTCGAGGGTCGCATCGACGTCGGCTGTCTCGGCGAGCGCGGTGCGGTAAACCGATTCCCTACTACCGTTAGTGGCGATCATCCCGGCTAGCGCGACGGGGACGGCCATGACGATGCCGCCCACGGCCCATCGGCGCCGACGGCCGCGTTCCGCACCCGCTCTCTGATGCCGCCGGGCCCGCAGCGGTGACCTACTCACCCTGGCCGCCTCGGCCGGGCCCGCCCTGGCAGCCGTTGGGGCCTGGTGGCCGGATGCTGATCGATAGGGCCGCGACTGTTCCGGTGTCGTCTGATGGGCCGAGGGCGCTCACGCACTCACCCACAGCCACGCTGGATTTGTCGGTCGTGACGTTCTTGCTGAACGTCGTGGCCTGGGTGGTGAGGACTGAGCGGGCAGCGGCCGAGGGACCGAGGGTCACGACGAAATCGCTCCCGCTGACAGAGGTGATCTTGCCGGCCGCACCCCCGCCGCGGCCCCGGTTCGCCCCGGCTGGCCGGTTCGGGCGCCGGGACGGGCTCTCACCACCGGGGGCGATCCGGGGA
>DASTBN010000023.1:0-9796 GCA_035712045.1 Pseudonocardiaceae bacterium | reverse complement strand
TAGCTGTCTTGAATACGACATGCTGACCTGGCGTAAAGTACCGTTCCCTCGGGCTCCTCGCTACGGAGATCTGCTTATATACCCGAACACCGCTGGTTACCAGATGGACAAGAACGAAACCGAATTTCACCAGCTCCCGCTACCCCCCAGGGTCGTCGTGTCGCGCGCCGGAAATCGATTCCGGTGGCACCTGGACGAGCGGCCCTAGGTAGGGCGGCCTCTACATAAGGAGTCGTGGAAGTGAACGCCCAGAGCGCTCGACCGCTGGAAAATATTGTCACTCGCGCTTCCCAGCTCATCGGTCGTACTCCGCTTTTCGAGTTGTGCTCCACTGAGGCGGGGACTCGCTTACTGTTAAAACTTGAGCAGTTCAACCCTACCGGTTCGGCGAAAGTCCGGATGGCTGAGCAGATGGTCACCAATGCGGAACTCTGCGGGCAACTTCATTCGGGCGGCCACATCATCGAAGCCACTTCGGGAAACACCGGGCTAGGACTGGCCTTAGTGGCTATTGAACGCGGGTATCGGTTCACCGCGGTGGTAGATCATCACGCTTGCCCCGAAAAGCTCCGGGCTATGGCGGCCATGGGAGCCGAGTTGATTTATGTGGGCGGAGACGGCACCCATGGCCCTCAGACAGTGCAGCGCAGGCGAGTGGCCACCGAACTGGCGGCCGAGAAAGGAGCATGCCGCCTAGATCAGCATAACAATCCCGGTAATCCTGAGGGATATCGCGAGGTGGCTCATGAGCTCTTGGCTGACATTTTCGGTGACGTCGACTACTTGATCAGCCCCATTGGTACGGGCGGATTTTTGTGTGGCACCGCGAGGGAGCTGCGCAGGCTCGGCTCTGGGGTGATAACGGTCGGCGTGGAACCGGCTGGTTCCACCATCTTCGGCGGGCCAGGTGGAAAATACTGGCAAACTGGAAGTGGTAGCCCCGAAGGGTTCCCAATCGGGAGCAACGTCGACTATTCCTTGATCGATGAAGCGGTTCAGGTGTCAGATGTCGATGCTTTTTCCGCCGCCCGTGTGGTATCCCGACGCACTGGGTTACTGGTCGGGGGCTCGACCGGCGGTGCCGTATACGTAGCGCTGCGGAGACTTGATGCTTTGCCTGCCGACAGCACTGTCATCACTCTGGTAGCCGACGCTGGTGAGAAGTACCTCGACACTGTCTTCAACGATGGATGGTTGCGTAAACGCGATTTGCTTGATCCCCAGGCCGAAGGGCAGGTCGAGCGCCTGCTGATCAGCCACAGAATGCAGTCTCCGCGCGAGATGCAAGGGGTACGGTAGCTGAGGACGGGAGTTTCAGATGAGTACCACGCGCCCGGTTCACAGGTATCGGCCGCTAATAGCCATGGCCACGCCCATCGCTGGAATTCAGCTAGCTCAGGTGGCCCTCACGACTACTGATCTCGTCATGATGGGCATGCTGGGCGTCAAGGCCATCGCGGCGGGTGGGTTGGCGATCACGCTCTACAACCAGCTCCGCACGATGTGCGTCGGAACTGTGACAGCGGTGGGCAATCTAGTCGCCGGCACGGCGAGCCGCGGTGAGGCACGCTCAGGAAGCGAACAGATCGATGAACGGACCGGGAATGAGGTTCGCCAAGTGGTGCGGGCCTCATTCCTGGTAGCCACCTTAACCGGCGTGATCAGCGGTATAGCGCTAATCGCGTTGAGTTACGCCCTTGCCTGGTTCGGCCAGGATTCCGGGGTAGTGGAGCTGGCCCGGCCTACGATGATGGCAATGGCGCCAGGCTTGATTCCAATGTTGTGGCTGAATGTCCTGCGCCAGTTCGCGGTAGGAATGCGCCGCCCTGGGTCCTTGCTGGGAATCACCATTGTATCCATCGCGGTCAACGCGGTACTCGATGGGGGGTTCGCATATGGCTGGCTCGGCTTTCCCGTCCTAGGCCTGCCTGGAATCGGACTGGCAACGACGATCGTGCAAATACTTAGCTTTCTCGCTTTTCTTGCGATCCTGCACCGTGACGATCATCTCGCTCCACTGCTTTCCGTTCAGGGTTGGAAGGCCGACACCGCGACTGCCCGCGAGATTCTCCGACTCGGTATTCCGATCAGTTTGACCTACGGCTCGGAAGCGGGAATCACGTCCGTCGCGACACTGATGATAGGCAGCTTCGGCCCGATCGCGCTGGCGGCGCACAATGTTGCGAACCAGCTCGCCTATATTGTCTATCAGGTCAATATCGGTCTTTCTCACGGCTCCTCGATCCTCGTGAGCCGGGCCATCGGACAAGGGAAGCCGGGGGAAGCCCGTCAGATCGCGCGGACAGCTCTTACTCTAGGAGCCGCAGCGATGGCTTTGGTGGGGTTGGTATACCTAACGGTGCCGACGTGGATGGTTCGGCTCTTCCTGGAACAACACGCCGATCCCGCGGTGGAGGCTTCGGCGAAGATTCTCTTGTTCTTCGCGATAGCCCAGCAGTTCTTGAAAGGAGCGCAAAATATCAGCGTGGGATTGCTGCGCGGCCTTGGTAACACGAAAAGTGGATTCCGTGCCACACTGGTTGGCTATTGGGCGGTCGGTACTCCAATGATGTTGTTGTTCGGTTATGGGCTGGGTCTCCACGCCCCGGGAGTCTGGGTGGGATTGTGCGCGGGCTTCGGCGCCACAGCGATTCTCCTGCTTCGGCGGTTCCGGAAAGACCTTCGCCGGAGCGAACCAACGTCGGTGAGTCCCTCCTGACGCGGCTTCCAGCGATTAGGGGCACACTCGCGCTATCGTCAGGCCGAATCGTGATGATCGCCGTGGGCTGGGACGTGTCGTAACGGGGGGTCGGATGTCCTGATGACGTCTGGCGTGACGCCAGCTCGGACAACGCGCCCTTTCTCCAGAACGAGTGCGGTGTTGGTGTGCCGAATCGCCAGCCCGAGGTCGTGGGTGATCACGATTAATGCCAGGCCCTGGCGGCCGCGCAGCTCGCCGAGCATGTTCATAACGTCTTCGGCGGTTGCGGCGTCCAATGACGAGGTAATTTCGTCGCAGACCAGAACATCCGGGTCGGTCGCGAGGGCGCGGGCGATAGCGACCCGCTGGCGTTGGCCTCCGGAGAGTTCGTGTGGATAGCGCTCGGTGAACCCCTCGGCGAGCCCAACGGTGGCGAGGAGGCTGGTGATCCGCGCGGGAAGCTCACGCGCCGGGATTTTCCGGTCTAGGCGTAGCGGACGGCTCAGTGTCGCGCCCACGGTGTGACTCGGGTTCAAGGTACCGAGAGGGTTCTGCGGGATGAGCTGGATTCGCCTACGCTGCGCGGCGCTGCGGCGCTCCACACGCAACGGCATGACCTCACGGCCGAGACTGATGCGTCCCTCGGTGTGCCGGTGCAGTCCGGTGATCGCCCGGGCGAGGGTGGTCTTTCCGGCGCCGGAGACACCGACGACAGCGAGCGCGCCGCGCGCGGCCAGATTGAAGTCGACACCATGCAAGAGCGGGATCCGATGGCGGAAACCGGCCCATGCGGACAGGCCGTGGACCCGGAGAATCTCTTCTCCGGTGGACTGTTGTGCGCGGCGTTCGGGGAGCACCCGCGGCACGGCGGCGCTCGCACCAAGCTCGACGACTTTGTCGGCGAGTTCATCGATCAGCGGCATGTCATGGCAGGCGAGGAGGATTGTCGTGCCGTCGTCCGCGCGGCTGCGGAGCAGCTCGCACAACCTTGTCCGAAGAACCGCGTCCAAACCCACGGTAGGTTCGTCGAGCAGCAGCACATCGGGCCGCCGCGCGAATGCCCGCGCGAGTGCCACCCGTCTCTGCTGGCCTCCCGACAGTTCTCCCGGCTTGCGTCGCAGCAGCTCCTCGGTGGCGGGTAGGCCGACATCGGTCATGATCTGTTGCGCGTTGAATTGTTTATGCCCGACGGCTTCGGCAAGCAAGTGACGAACGCGCATACGTGGGTTCAGCCGGGATGCTGGATCCTGACCGACGAAGCCGATGTGCCGGCGCCTGAACTCGCGCAGCTCGTTCGCCGGAAGCATCAGCACGTGCTTACCCAGCACTGACAAGCTCCCCCGGACGGTGGGCGCCTCATTCGGCAGTGCCCCCGCGATGCTGCGGAGCAAGGTGGTCTTGCCGGAACCGGAGGGCCCGATGACGCCGATGATGCGGCCTCTTCCCGTGGTCAGACGGTCGCACCGGGTCAGCTCGTGACCGTCTGCGGTGGATATCGAGAGATCCGCGATCTCGAGGACGTTCGTCACAGCCGCGTTACCATCCGATTTCTCGCTTGTGGTGTCAGCACATCGAAGGCGAGGCTCACGCTCACTGTCAGGACAGCGATCGCGAGGCTGGGCGCGAGCACGGCCCACGGGTTGAGGAGGGTTCCGTCCGCGTTCTCGCGGATCATCAACGCCCAGTCCGCTGTTGGAGGTTGGGCGCCGACCTCCAGGAAGCTCGCCGTGGCGACCACATACACGGCCTCGATGAAGCGAAGTCCCAGCAGCGTCAGCAGGGTGGCGCGGAGATTGGGCAGAATCTCGCGAATAACCAGGGACAGCGTTCGCTCGCCCCGGGCTGAGGCGACTTCGACGAAACCGGACGCGGCCACCGGGGCCGCCGCAGCGGCAGCCACCCGGAAGGCGAATGGTGTGCCTAGCACGATGGCCGCCACGATGACCGGTATCCGGCCGGACCCCGGCCAGGCAACTCCGATCACCATGATCCCCAGGGCCACCGGGAGCAGGATCAGCAGGTCCGCGGTCTGCTCGATGACGGCGCCCAGTCTCGGCCGTAGGGCGGCCACCGCGCCCAGTATCGCGGCAAGTCCTGTGACGATCACAGCGATCAGTGCCGAGGCGATCATGAGGTCCCGGCCGCCGATCAGCAATCGGCTGAGGACGTCGCGTCCGACTTGGTCGCCGCCGAGCGGAGTGCCCGGCCCAGGTAGCGCATATGGTGCGGTAACGGGTTCGGTGCTGCTGTGCGCGGCGAACAATGGACCCACGACTGCCAGCAGGATCACTGCCAAGGCTGGGAGCAGCCGTAGTACCCGTTTCACGGCTTCCGCCCGACAGCCCAAGCGCGAACCAGGTCGGAGGCCATCAGCACGACGGTAATGACCAACCCGGTCAGGGCCACCACGGCGGCTACCAGGGGGGCATCACGGTTGCGGATGGCCTCCACGAGCACCGCACCGATCCCGGGGAAGTTGAAGATGGTTTCCACGGCTACCACGCCGCCTAGCACCATGCCCACCGAGGTAGCGACACCGGCGGCGATGGTGGGTAAAGCGCCGGGGAGCATGTAGTGGATGAGAATCCGGTGGCGTGGTAGGCCGTCCATGATCGCCGAATCCACGTGTGGCGCTGGCAACTGCTCGGCCAGGGCGCTGCGCACGATTCGGGTGTTCCAGCCGATCTGTCGCATGGCGAGCGCGAGTATCGGAAGGACAAGCATCGCGGGTGATGCTGGTTTACCGCTGCTGGAAGTTACCGTCACCGATGGCAGCAGGTGCAATCCCAGTGCGAAGACCACAATCAGACCGTTCGCCACCACGAATTCCGGCAGTGTCAGGATCATGGTGGACAACGAGCGCACCCCTCGGTCCAGAAGCTTTCCGGGGCGTAGCACAGCGAGACTCCCGAGCGCGAGTGCGGCCAGGACGGTCAGCACCAGCGCGAGCGCGCCCAGCACGAGCGTGTTCTGAAAGGGCTGGCCCACGATGTCCCAGACCTGCCTGCCGCGGGCCGAGACGCCAAGGTCACCAGTGGCGAGCCCCCGCATCCAGTGCAGGAACCGCACGGCCACCGGCTGGTCGAGTCCGAGTTGCCTGCGCCGCGCGGCTAATTCGGCCGGCGACGCTTCAAAGCCCAGAGTGGCCCGGGCGGCGTCGGCGGGAAGGATCTCAACCGCGAGGAAGGTCATTACGAGCAACACCACGAGAAGTGCCATACGCCGCAGAAGTAGTACGGCGACGAGCGCGGCTGTCCGGCTGCTCCTCAGGCGCTCAGCCACGTGTGCTCCAGCTGTACGCGCCCATAGCCCGGTAGTTGGGGAAGCCCTTGGACGGTGTTCTTGGCGATATCCATACCCTCGGCCATGCCCCACAGCAGGTAGCCGGATCCGTCGTATTCGATTTTCTGCAAATCGCGCATGAGCTGGATGCTGCGCTCAGGGTCAGCCGTGCTCAGCGCCGAGCGGTAGGCGTTGTCGAAAGCCGGATCATGCCAGGCCGCTTCGTTGAACTGGGAATCAGACAGCAGCAACTTGCCCGCGCAGAAGATCACGGAATCGTTAGTGCCCCAATATGTGGTGTACAAGGGCGCCTTCCCCCTGCTCTGGCCCAGAAACGTGCTCGACTCCTGCTTGACGACCTGGATCTTGACACCGACGCTTTGCATCTGCTGCGCGAACAAGGTGGCGGATTCGGCGAGGCCGGGAACGTCCTCTGTGGTCAGGATCTGGTGGGAAACCGAGCGGTCGAAGCGGGCCTCGTCGAGTAACGCGCCGGCCCTGGCCACATCCTGCCTGCGCTGCGGAAGATCGCGGGCGTATGCCGGATCGGCGGTTCCCAGGATGTCGTTCCCCACCGAGCCGTATCCGCTCAGTACCTGCCTGACCATGGTCTGCCGGTCGACCGCGAGCCGGAAGGCCTCCCGGACCCTCGGGTCGGCGTACGGACCGTCCGCGGCGCGCATCACGACCATCAATGCCGTGTCGTTCTTCCGGCGGACGATCTTTACCCCATCCCGTCCCTCCGCCACCCGCGCGGCCACTGTTCCGACATTGGACGCGAGGCCGATCTCCCCGCTGAGAGCCGCGTTGGCCATCGCCTGCGGGCTTTCGAACAACCGAACCTCGATAGCGTCCAGCAATGCTCGACCGCCATACCAGTTGTCGTTACGGACCAAACGGGCGTTGCCGTTGCTAAACCACTCAAGCCTGAATGGCCCGGTGCCGGGAGAACCAGCCGGATCGGTCGTCCCGTTCTTGATAACAAAAGTCGTCAGGCGCATCAACACCGGAATCGCGCTGTTAGGATAATTGGATTCCACTATTACTACACGCGGGCCGTCCGAGGTAATTCCCTGAACATCGATTCCCGGCAACCGGGAGACACCGATTGACGACTCCCGCAGACGACGCATCGACCACACCACGTCGTCAGAGGTCAGAGGAGTGCCGTCGTGGAACCGGGCGCCTTCGGCCAGCTCGAAGCGCCATCGGCGCAGATCCGCACTCGGTTCCCAGCGGGTTGCCAGACGTGGCGCAACGATCGATGAGCTGCCCGGAATGGTTAATGTGTCATACAGCAGGCTCAAGATGAGGTAGTCACTCTCGTTCACCTGCACACCGTGCGGGTCGCGGGTGATAGCCGAGGCCCTTCCCAGGGCTCCGATGGTCAGCGTCCCTCCTGGCCGTGGCGTCCCGACGGCCGTGGCCCCCGATGTGGAGCCGCCCCCATTGCCGCAGGCGGACAAGAACAGCGCGGCGCCGGCAGTGGCACCAGCATGCAGTAGGTGACGCCTGCTCATGGTCACGTCAGGAACCTCCCATCGATTGACTTAGGTATGCCTTCCCTAACTGTAAAGGGTCAAACCGGACGATGCTTGATGAAGCGGTCGTAGTAGACCGTCGGCAGTCGGTCCACCACGGTCCGCTGTTGGTGAGGGCCGCGTAGCGTCCGAAGGCGTCGGGCAGTCCACTTCGGTCACGTCCGCCGGAGCGATGTAGGAGATGACCCCGCGTGATCCGATGGTGACTTTAAGCGGTCAGTGGTAAGGCGGGCCCTGCGATCGGTGAGGGGTGCCAGGCGCATGTAGCGGCAAGCTTCAGACTTCACGGCAGGGCACCGCCAGAACTCACTACCACCTGAATTTGGTGATCTTGACCACGTCTCCGCCATGGCCGCCATTGGCGTTGCCGCCATGGCGTGAAGCATCAATTCCTCCTAGTGGAAATTTGACTGGCGGATTATCCGCCCGATTGACTTGCCATCTGCTAAATCGCGGCCGATCGCTAGGTGTTACCAGGCCCAAAGCGCCATCACTCCAATGAGGTAGCCGACGCCGGAATTCCCGCAGCGAATACCTGAGCTCTAGGTAATAATAGGGTTCTACGTAATAGGTATGCCATCGGATGGATTCGGTATCGGCAGCGCCGCGGGCGGCGGTGAGCGCGCGGTGACGCCGACGGGCGTGGGATCGCCCGTGATGATCTGGGGTGCTGGCCAGAGCGGGCATGCGTAGCGTGGGGTAGGTGACGGTTCTCGCGAAGGGTGGATCCATCCAGTCCTACGAGCCTCCGGCGGGCGCGCCGCGCACCCTGGGCGCGCTGCGCGCGTCCGGGCACGTGCAGCGTGACGTCAAGGACGAGGTGCGCGCGAACCTGCTCGAGGCGCTGCGTGGTGGCCGTGATCCGTGGCCGGGCATCGTCGGATTCGCCGACAGCGTGCTGCCGCAGCTGGAGCGGGCGTTACTGGCCGGGCATGACGTGGTGCTGCTGGGGGAACGCGGCCAGGGCAAGACGCGGCTGCTGCGCACCCTGGCTGGGCTGCTCGATGAGTGGACGCCAGTGATCGATGGCGCTGAGCTCGCCGAGCATCCGTTCCAGCCGATCACTCCGGCCTCGATCCGCCGGGCCGCCGAGCTGGGCGAGGACCTGCCGGTGGCCTGGTTGCACCGGTCGCTGCGCTACACCGAGAAACTCGCCACCCCGGACACCTCCGTGGGTGACCTGATCGGCGATGTCGACCCGGTGAAGGTCGCGCAGGGCCGCAGCCTGGGTGACCCCGAAACGATCCACTTCGGGCTGGTGCCCCGGGCGCACCGCGGCATCGTCGCCATCAACGAGCTGCCCGATCTGGCCGAGCGGATCCAGGTGTCGCTGCTCAATGTGATGGAGGAACGCGACATCCAGATCCGCGGGTACACCTTGCGGCTGCCGCTGGATGTGCTGCTCGTGGCCAGCGCCAACCCGGAGGACTACACCAACCGGGGCCGGATCATCACTCCCCTTAAGGACCGCTTCGGCGCCGAGATCCGCACCCACTACCCGCGAGAGCTGGCCGCTGAGATCACGCTGGTCGCTCAGGAAGCCGGCACGCGCGCCATCGGCGCGGAGGTGGGGGAGCCGCTCCTCGAGGTGCTGGCCCGGTTCTCCCGGCATCTGCGCTGCAGCGCGGCGGTCGACCAGCGCTCGGGGGTATCGGCGCGGTTCGCGGTGGCTGGCGCGGAGACCGTCGCCGCCGCCGCGCTGCGCCGGGCCGCGCTCACCGGCGAGGATCACGCGGTGGCCCGGCCCGTCGATCTGGAAGCGGTGCCAGCGGTGCTGCGCGGCAAGCTGGAGTTCGAATCCGGTTATGACCGAGCCTCCAACAACACCGAACGTGATGAGCAGGGTGAGGTGCTAACCCACCTGCTCCGCCGGGCGGTCGCCGACACCGCGCGGTCCCGGCTGCGGGGCCTGAACCTCGCGCCGCTGGCGGCAGCGGTCTCGGGTGGACACCGGGTGGTCACCGGTGAGCAGGTGCCCGCCTGTGAGGTGCTGGCGGCGCTGCCGGAGCTGCCGGTACTGCACGAGGTCGCGATCCGGCTCGATGCCGTGCCGGGCGGCCCGCCCGGCCCGATCGCCGCCGCGGTCGAGCTCGCGCTGGAGTCGCTGTATCTCACCCGCAAGCTCGGCAAGGATGTCGAGAACGGGCGCACGGTGTACGGATCCCAGTTATGACCGGCCGGTACAGCTATGGCCCGTGGCAGGGCGGGCCGGACCCGCTGGCGCCACCAGCCGACCTCTCCGCAGCACTGGACCAGATCGGGCGCGAGGTGA
>DASTBN010000022.1:0-4735 GCA_035712045.1 Pseudonocardiaceae bacterium | reverse complement strand
CTGACATGTCCGGGCTCCAGAGTCGCAGATAGCAGCGACTACGAAGTCGGAGGCGACGTGCGACGACGGAAACTGTTGCAACACATCCGGCAACTGTTGCAAGCTGCGGAAGCCAGTGCGGCAGTGGCTGGAGGCTCTGCCTTCGAATGGTTTGGCACGCTGTCCATGCGGTCGTCAAACACGCGAGCTGTGGGCATGACGGACGTGCAGAGTATCCGGGAAATGACGCAGGCTTTCCGTCGACTGGATAACCGATTTGGCGGGGGCCATGCTCGCTCAGCGCTCACCAGCTATCTGGCCTATGAGGTGGTCCCCTTGTTGCGTGAGGCCCAGTACAGCGACGAGGTGGGACGGGACCTAGGCGCAGCGGTGGTGGAACTTGCTCAGCTCGCGGGTGGATGGCTTACGACGTCGGTGACGCCGATTCTGGGTGTCGGCATCTCCGGCGAGCAATGCGGCTTTCTCTCGACACTAGGAACGACGCACTGGCGGGCGAAATGCTCGCCGGAATGAGTCATCACGCTGCGTTTTTACGCTCCCCGGCACTGGCCTGTGATCTGGCCCGAGCCGCCAAGGACAAGGGTAAGCAAGTGGGTATACCGGCGCTGGTCTCTGAATCGGCCGTGATGGAAGCGCACGCGCTGGCACTGGAGCGCGACGTGCGCGGGTGCTTGGCAGCCCTTCGCGAGTCCGAACTGGCTTTCGGCACCGCGGAGAAGCGCGAAATTCCAGAGTGGCTGGCGTACTTCGACGGTGCATATCTCGCGGCGAAGTTTGCCCATTGCTTCCGCGAGTTGGAGCGTCCGGCCGAGGCTGAAAAATTCGCTCTGCGCTCGCTGGAAATGATCGACGGGTATGACCGTGGCCGACTGTTCAATCTCGTGCTTCTTGCCTCGTCACTGGCGGATCAGCGTAAGGTCGAAGAAGCCTGCGAGACCGGTTTGGCCGCGGTACACATCGCTCGTAACGTCCAGTCGGCACGGGCACGAGCGTATCTTGCGGACTTGTCTCGTCGTCTCAATCCGTTCCGAGCGCGGCCCACGGTGCGGGAACTCGACGAGCAGATAACAGCGTTGTCTGTGTGCTCACCTAGCGACCCCGACCGTGGCGGTGGAACGCAAGCATATGGAGAAGCCCAATCTGGGTACCGGCACCAATGATCTCGTTGCGAGCGATCCGGTCGGGGATCGAGTCGAGCGTGATCCACTCAATCCGTGCGGCCTCGTTGATATCGGCCGGCTCGCCGGTGTCCTCAGCGCCTTGGCCCAAAAAGACAAAGTTCTCGAAGTCAGCGGTGCCGGCCAACGGCTGAAACCGCGTCAGCAGCGTCATGCGCTGGGGCCGCCAGCCGGTCTCCTCCTGGACTTCCCGCACCGCCATCACCACCGGATCCTCGCCCAGATCGAGATAGCCGCCGGGCAGCTCCCAAGTCCAGCGGTCCGGCACGAACCGATGCCGCCAGATCATCAGCACCCGCTCCGCGGCATCATCGAGCACCACGGTCATCACGGCCTTCGGCATCCGCAACACGTACTGCTCGAAACGCACCCCATCCGGCAGCTCCACTTCCGCGATGCTCAACCGCAGCCGCCGACTCTCATCCACCAGCCGCTCACCGTGGATGATCCACCGCGCCGACTCCGCGGGACTGTCACTAACTGCCACCCACCCAGTCTCACCTACCCACGAGTGTCCACAGGATCCCTGTCCTATTGGCGGCGTGACAGACAGCACGAACGCAGCGAGACTGGCTCAACAGCACGGTATGACGGCCGGTGGGAGCCCGGCACGGGGGTCTGGTGGTCGGGACGGTGGTGGGGTCTACCCCCGCTACCGTGCTGGTCAGGGCCCGTTACCCGGGGCCTCTACTTCCCGGCCACGATCAGCACCCAAGGCGCCCACCGGCTCGCGCGGCTTCTTCGCGTGAGCCCCAATGAGTCCCCGTAACGACCCCTTCAACACCGTCACACCATCTCTTTCCCCAGGTCGGCGCCCCCATCAACCCGTCACAGCATTGGGGGGTGTCCCGCCGGGCGAACAGCGGCCCATCCTCACCTGGGGCGATCCGCTGGAAAGTGAAGCCCTGGTTTCTGGCGAGGTCCAGCAGCCTTTTCGCGGCCCGCAACTGCGGGCCCTCAACCGCGCTCATTCCGGGATCACCGGTATCAGATGCGGCTTGATGCTTACCCGCTGGTCCTCACCCTCGGAGCGGACCAGCCGGGTAGCGCTCAGGCCGGTTACTTGTGCCTGGGCGTGCGGCCACAACCGGGGCGCGCCTAGGCGGGCATCGACCCCGGCCCGCTCTACGCGGGCACCCATGCAGATGTGGGTGCCGCCGATGTCGCACCATCGGCCACCGGGCATCGAGGCCGTGCGTGATTTGCAGCGTCGGTTGCGGCCCTATGCCTCGGTGCCCGAGGTACAGCAGTTCAATGCTCAGGCGCGGGACGTTCTCGGGCTCGTCGCGTAGAGCTCATCGTCCCGGCCAGCGCCGCAGGAGCGCTGATGTCGAACTCGGTGACATCGGCTTCCACGTCAGCTGCTGGGCACTGGCAAGATCGGCGGTATGGCCACAATCGCCTTCGAGGACCTGACCCCGGGCACCGTGATCGAGCTTGGTGAGGCCAAGGTCGACCGGGAGGAGATGCTCGCCTTCAGCCGCCGGTTCGATCCGCAGCCGTTCCATCTGGATGAAGACGCCGCGAAACGGTCGGTGCTCGGCGGGCTGTGCGCCTCGGGCTGGTTCACCGCGTGCCTGTGGATGCGGGCGTACGTGGACACCGTGCTGGCCGATTCCGTCCCGCAGGGCTCACCGGGCGGGCGTGACCTGGCCTGGCTGGCGCCGGTATTCCCCGGTGATGTGCTGCGCATGCGCCTGGAGGTGATCGGCGCGCGCCGCTCCCGCAGCCGTCCCGGCCTGGGCCTGGTGGAGTTCACCGGCTCCGCGCACCGCGGCGAGGAATGCGTGCTGCGGATGACGTTCACCGGCATGTTCTCCACCCGCGGCTGACCGGCCGTGCGGCTCATCCTCGCCTCAGCCTCCCAGGGCCGGCTCGGCGTGCTCCGCGGCGCGGGGATCGATCCGGTCGTGCGGGTATCCGGGGTGGACGAGGACGCCCTGACCGCGAGGCTGGCCGGGGCGGCGCCAGCGGAGCTGGTCACGGCGCTCGCGTGCGCGAAAGCCAGCGCGGTGGCGGCGGAGATCGGCTCCAGATACCCCGACGCGGTGATCGTCGGGTGCGACTCGATGCTGCACATCGACGGGGAGCTGGTGGGCAAGCCCGGCCGCCCGGAGACGGCGACGCGGTGCTGGCGGGCGATGGCCGGGCGCAGGGGCGAGCTGCTCACCGGGCACGCGGTGATCCGCCTCGACCGGGGCGAGCGCACCGCGGCCGCCAGCGGCGCGCACACCACGGTGATTCACTTCGGTACTCCCTCGCCGGAGGAGCTCGAGGCCTATGTCCGCACCGGGGAGCCGCTGCACGTGGCCGGCGGGTTCACCCTGGATGGCCGGGGTGGCTGGTTCGTGGATGGGATCGAGGGTGATCCCTCCAGCGTGATCGGCATCAGCCTGCCGCTAACCCGGCGTCTGCTCGCCGAGGTCGGCGTGCCGGTGGTGTCGCTGTGGTCGTGAGCCCCAAGGTGATCCGCAGCACGGCTCTCCTGAGCTCTCGCGGCGGGGACGGTGCGGCATACTCACACGTATGGACGACCGCCGGGAGCTGGGCCGGTGCCCGCGGTCCCGGCGGGCACGAGTATCCCCCGAGCCGCTGGCCATGTGGACCACGCAGGCCAGCACGAGGTGACGATGCCGCGCAAGGTACTCGTCGCCAACCGGGGGGAGATCGCGGTCCGGATCATCCGGGCCTGCCGGGACGCCGGGTTGCGCAGCGTCGCTGTCTACGCCGAGGGCGATCGCGACGCCCCGTTCGTCACCCTGGCCGATGAGGCGTTCGCGCTGGGCGCCGCGACTCCCGCCGAGACGTATCTCGACGTGGCCAGGCTGCTGGCCGTCGCGGCCCGGGCCGGCGCGGACTCGGTGCATCCCGGGTACGGGTTTCTCGCCGAGAACGCCGATTTCGCCCAGGCGGTGATCGACGCCGGGCTGCTCTGGATCGGGCCCTCACCGCAGGTGATCCGGGATCTGGGGGACAAGGTCACTGCCCGGGCGCTGGCCGCGAAGGCGGGTGCGCCGCTGGTGGCGGGTACCCGGGATCCGGTGTCCGGCGCGGATGATGTAGTGGCCTTCGCCGCCGAGCATGGCCTGCCGGTGGCCATCAAGGCCGCCTTCGGCGGTGGCGGGCGTGGCCTGCGCGTGGTCCGCGACCTCGCTGAGATTCCCGAGCGCTTCGAGTCCGCGGTGCGCGAGGCCCTCGCGGCGTTCGGGCGGGGTGAGTGCTTCGTGGAGCGTTACCTGGAGCGGCCCCGGCACGTGGAGGCGCAGATCCTGGCCGACTCCCGCGGCGGCATCATCGTGGCCGGCACCCGGGACTGCACTCTGCAGCGCCGATACCAGAAGCTGGTGGAGGAGGCCCCGGCTCCGTTCCTGTCCGACGAGCAGCGGCACCGGGTCCATGAGGCGGCCCGCTCGATCTGCGCCGAAGCGGGCTACACCGGCGCGGGTACCGTCGAGTTCTTGGTGGGCCCCGATGGATCCCTCTCCTTCCTGGAGGTGAATACCCGGCTGCAGGTGGAGCATCCGGTGTCGGAGGAGACCACCGGTCTGGACCTGGTG
>DASTBN010000021.1:0-2335 GCA_035712045.1 Pseudonocardiaceae bacterium | reverse complement strand
CCGGTGGCCCGGCGGTACGTCGCTCAGTACGCCCAGCAGGCCGTCCTAGCGCAGGAGCGGAAGGAGAAGAAGCAGGTCCGGCAACGGCCATCTGGCCCAGCCCCCGATCCCGGCCGGGCCAAGCGGTAGCGCGGGCATATGGCAGCGCGCCATCACGGAGAAAGCAATAGCGCTATGGCGCAGACCCGGCGGCCGTCACAGGACAGTCTGGGACGGCGATCCGGGGACAGTGCCAGCGACCGCTGGGACGGGGACCGCTGGGACGGGCGGGGCGCGCCGCGGGTGCCGCCAGGCCGCCGGCGCTGCTCGCTGAGCGCTTCCGGAGCGCGCTGTCGGTCCGGCGGCTGCTGTGGGTGTCCCTCGTCCTCATTCCGGTCGACCTGCTCGCCTACATCCTTGGCATGCGCGGGGTCCCGCTCTTCGTGCTGTCGGTGGTGGCGCTCGTCCCGCTGGCCTGGCTCATCGGTGAAGCGACGGAGCAGACGGGTGAGTTCACCGGCCCGGCCATAGCCGGCCTGCTGAACGCGAGCTTCGGAAACGCGCCCGAGTTGCTGATCGCCCTGTTCGCGGTGAGCCGCGGGCTGTTCGACGTGGTCCGGGGTTCCCTGTCCGGGAGCGTGATCAGCGATCTGTTGCTCGTGCTGGGATCTGCTCTGCTCCTGGGCGGCAAGGGCCGGATCGGGCGGCGCACCACCTACAGCGCGCTCGGCATGGTGGCCATGGCCACCGTGCTGTTCGTCCTTCCCTCGATAGCCCGAACGGTCATAGGTGATGAGGCGGCCCTGTTGGTCGGCGTCCCGGTAGCGGTGGTGCTGGCGGCCGTCTACCTCGTCGTTATTGTGCGGTCGGTGCGGCGTGAGCATCGCGACCACCGGGAGAACGGGGAGCCGGGCGACCCGGACTGGTCTCTGCCGCGGTCGCTGGTCACGCTGGCGCTGGCCACGCTGGCCACCGCGGTGGTCGCGGAGCTGCTCATCGGATCGATCGAGGAGTTCGCCCGCGCCGCCGGCCTCTCGAACATGTTCGTGGCCGCGGTGATCGTGGCGATCGCGGGCAACGCGGCCGAGCACGGCGGGGCGGTGATGATCGCGTCGCGCGGCGGCATCCGGCTGGCCTCGGAGATCGCCCTGCAATCCGCGTCCCAGGTGGCGGTCGGCCTGATTCCCGCCGTCGCGCTGCTGTCGCTCGCGATCCGCCCGTTCCCGCTTGCCTTCAGCGCGGTGGAATTCCTCTGCCTGGGGATCGCGGTCGCCGTCCCGGCGGTGCTCCTCGCGCGCGGACGATCGGCCCGGTGGCACGGGCCCGTCCTGCTGGGCGCGTACGCGGTCATCATCGTCGCGTTCTACGTGGCCACATGAGCCGCGAGACGAATCCGCTATCGTGCCGGAGGGGCGCACCGCCCGCCCCGTTACCGACCTGCGGGCCGGTATCCGGTGATCACGCCTGGGCAGCAGTGGGGCGGTGGTAGGCGGTGCGGGTGCGCTCGGTGTGCTCGCGCGCGGCCTTGGCGGCCCGCTCCTCGTCACCGGCCGCGATGGCCTCGATCAGCTCCAGGTGCTCGGCGCACGACTCGGCCCCGCGCACCGAGGCGACCAGCCGGTAGTACCAGCGGACGCGGCGGCCGACGATCCCGGCCAGCTCCGCCAGCACGGCATTGCCCGCCAGTTCGGCCAGCGCGGCGTGGAACTGGTTGTTCACGGCGATGAAGCGCTCGGTATCACCCGCCTCGATCGCCGCTTCGCCTTCCCGGCAGATCTCGCGCAGCCAGGCCATCGGCTGGGAACCCGCGGCGCGGGCGGCCAGCCGGGCGATCTGCATCTCGAGCAGCTCCCGCACGTCCAGCAGCTCGTCGACCTCCTGGTCGGTGGGGACATGGACGAACGCGCCCTGGTTGGGCCGCAGGTCGACCCAGCCTCCGGCCGCCAGCCGGTGCAGCGCCTCCCGAACCGGCTGCCGGCTGACACCGAGCAGGCGCGCTAGCTCGGTCTCCACCAGGTGCTGGCCCGGCTTGAGGCGACCGCTGATCACCAGCTCCACCATGGACTCGTACACCGACTGCCGCAGCGGAACCGGGCGCTGGACCGGGCGGATAATCCCGGATTCGCCCGCCGCCTGGGTGCCTATGGTCATCGCCCCTCCCACCGGCAGGTGCTCTCAGTATATCGACTGCTGTATGCAAAATCCGGAAGGCTAGCCGGGGCGGCTCCCGTTGCCGACCAGCGGTGTGGCGAGGGCGGCTTCCGTCGCTGACGCGCCGGGGCGTTGGCCTGGCGGAAGCGAGGCGGGGGCATCGCTAGCGCGGCTCCGGAGCTGATGCCGGGCCTGGGGCCGTTGA
>DASTBN010000020.1:0-4967 GCA_035712045.1 Pseudonocardiaceae bacterium | reverse complement strand
TGCTGATCGTAGACGAATTCGAGAAGATCTTCGTTGAGTGCCCGGACCCGACGGTGCGGGAGAGCTTCGTCAACGCGCTGTGTGCCGCCGTCGATCAGGAGGCGGCCTTGGTCGTGCTGGGAGTGCGGGCGGATTTCTACGGCCGATGCCAGGCGTATGAGCAGCTGGCACCCGCGTTAAAGGACAGGGCGCGGTTGGAACCGATGACCTGGGCGCAGCTCAGAAAAATCATCATCGCTCCCGCCCAGGAAGCCGGCCGACCGGCCGATCCCGCCCTGGTCGAGTTGCTGCTGAGCCAGGTCGCCAGTCTCGGATATACCACCGCCCGTCCCGACCCCGGTGCCCTCGCATGGCTGGCCCACGCGCTACGCGAAACCTGGCAGCAGAGCGCCGGTCCGACCCTCACCGTGCGGGACTACCAGGCTGCGGGCTTCATCTCCATCTCCGAGGCGATCACCAGGAGGGCCGACGACTTCTACACCGCGCTCGGCGACGCTGAGAAGAGGATCGTCGAGCAGTTGCTGCTGCGCTTGGTCCGGCTGAACACCCGATCCCCTGACGTGCCCATGTGGGTTCCGCGCGACGAACTCTTACGGAACGTTTCCCGCGATACGGGTGAGAGACTCCTGGAAGCCCTGGGCAGGGCAAGGCTGCTGTCGCTGGGAACCCACGGGGAGACCGACAACGGGAAAGCCCTGAATGTGGAGATCGCCCACGCCCTGCTGTCCTGGCCGACGCTCGTCCGCTTGATCAGCGAGGATCGCCCGTGGCTGCACGCATACCGGGCGCTGTCCGCAGATGCCCAACGCTGGCAAGAGCGAGGTTCCCATGCGCGGGACCGCTGGCTTTACAACGAATCGCAGTTGGCCGAAATCCAGGAGTTCATCACCGATCCCCGGTACTACGACGAGCTCAGCGATGATCCAGAGAAGAAATTCCTGAGCGCCAGCGAGGAGGAGGTCGCCCGTGTGCGCCAGGCGGCGGAGAAAGCCGGACGACGCCGAAAACAGGGGCTGGCCGCGCTGCTCGTCCTGATCCTCCTGCTGGGGACGTCTTTGATCTACGCTTGGCACCGGGCTAACGATTCCTCGGAACTCGCGCTCGCGAACAAGCTCGCGGGATTCTCCCGCTCCCTGGTCACCAGGCAGCCCGATGCCGCGATGCTGACGGCCGTCGCGGCATTTCACCTCAAGCGGCTACCAGAGACGACGAGCGCGCTGCTCAGCGCGCAGGACCAGTTCTACATAGGCCAGCTGTCCATGCCCGCCGACGGCACCATCCACACCGTGATGTTCAGTCACGACGGCCAGACCCTGCTCACCGCTGGTCAGCGCACCGCGCGGCTCTGGGAGGTGGCCACGCACCAGCCACTCGCGCCGGATGGTGGTGAGCTGAACGCGCGCGTCGACGGCATTCTCGACGCGGAGTTCAGTCCCCAAGACCAGTTCGTGGTCACCGCCGGTGAGGACGGCATAGTCCGGCGGTGGAGTGTGGACGAGCGCAAGCCGATGGCGTTTCCCGTGGGGACCGGTGAGAACCGAGGCCTTTTCGCGGCCACGTTCAGCCACGACGGCCGTTTCGTCGCCACCGCCGGCAAAGATCACAGCACGCACCTGCTGGACGCGGACAGCCTGCGGGACAACGGCCCGCAGTTACCACCCGGCCACGTCGGGCCCGTGCACGGGGTGAGGTTCAGCCCAAAGGACCGGTTTCTGGTCACCGTGGGCGAGGAAGAGCCGGGCAAGAACGGCACCGCCCGGCTCTGGGACGTGGCGCGCCGCCAGTCGCTCGGCATCCCGCTGGGCGGGCACACCGGCCACGTCAACGCTGCGGAGTTCAGCCCCGACGAGCTCACTGTGGTCACGGTGGGTGATGACACGACGGCAAGGCTGTGGGACGTGGCCACCCACCAGCAGATCGCCGTGCTGGAAGGCCACACCCGTCCTATCAACGCGGTCGCGTTCAGCCCCGACGGTCAGATGCTGCTGACCGGCAGCGACGATGGCACCGCCCGGCTCTGGGATATCGCCACCCATCAGCAGATCGCCGCGTTCCGGGGGACCAGCGCCATCACGGCAGTGGCGTTCCACCCGAAAGGGCATACGGTGGCGACCGTCGGCAAGGACTCCATCGTGCGGCTGTGGGACACAGGCGGCCCAATCCTCATTTCCTCGCCTCCTACCGTCGGCTACGACGTGGTGTTCAGCCCGGATGGCCGCATCCTGGCCACCGCTGGCGCGGACGGCGTTCCACGGCTGTGGGATCCGGCCAGCCGGAGCCCGGTCGCCGGGCCGACCGACCGCCACAACGGCGCCATTCACGCCATGGCGTTCAACCCGGAGGGGATTCTGGCCACCGCTGGGGCAGACGGCACCGTGCGGCTCTGGAATACGGTCACCCACCGGCCCATCCCCTCACTGTCGGCTCAGCCCGAGGTCTGGGGGGTGGCATTCAGCCGCCAAGGACACCTGCTGGCCGCTGTCGGGAACGGTCCGGAAGCCGGCAAAGTGCGGCTGTGGAATACGAGTACCAGCCCATTCACCCCCTTGCCGGGGCTCATCGGGCCGGACCGCCCCACCCCGCCGAACGGAACCGAGCCGGACCGCCTCACGGGGACGGTGCGCGCCGTGGCGTTTAGCCGGGATGGGCAGGTGCTGGCCACCGCCGGCGACGACGCCACCGTGCGGCTGTGGGACATGACCAGCCGAAAGCTCATCGGCAAGCCGCTGACCGGATTCGCCGGTGCCATCAACAAAGTGGCACTTAGCCCCGATGGCAAGCTGCTGGTCACCGCCAGTGACGATGGCTACGGCTTCGATCGCGACGGCAATCCGATCACGGAGAAGGGCGCCGCGCGCCTGTGGGGCTGGGACGTGGACAAGCAGAAATTCCAATTCCTCGGCACGCTGCCCGGACACACCGGAAACGTCAAGACTGTGGCCTTCAGCCGGGACGGCCGCATCGTGGTCACCGCAGGCGATGACGGAACGGCGAATCTGTGGGACGCGGCGACTCATGACCTTCTCTTCACCCTGGCCGGACACGCGGACGCCGTCTACGGAGCGGCTTTCGATCCGGATGCCGCTATGCTCGCTACTGCGGGCGGCGACCGGACCATTCGTCTGTGGGACCTCGACGTGACGCGGGTGACCGGCCATCTCTGTCACATCATCGGTACCGTCAGTCGCGCGCAGTGGGACCAGATCCTCCCCGACCTGCCCTACCAGCCCACCTGCGGCAAATCTCCCTGACTTCAGTCAGCTTCCGGCAGCACTACTCGTCGCTGTCTGACTCTTTGATCGTGAGCAAGGCGGTGATCTGTGCCATACCGGTAGCCATCGTGGAGAAACCATTGCGCATTTCCTGGCTCTGGGCACGCATCTCTTGACGCAGTTCGCTCATCTCCTGGCGCAACTCGCCAATCGCGCGCCCGTGCTCCAGCTGGGTCTCCCGCAAGGCGTTGAGACCCTGGGTGTGGGCACGCAGCTCAGCACGGACCTCAGAGACGTCACGGTCGGCGCCTGATGCCAGCACGCGAGCCGCAGCGGCGTCGGACTTGGCGAGAGCGACCTGCTCGCGAAGCTCAGCCACTTCGTGCTCAAGACGGGTGAAACGGGCTTCGGCGGCGTCATCCGGCACAGGCGTGATCCTATCCACCCGGACTGAGCACTTGGTTGTCGATGTCTTCATGAAGGTCCCATGAAACTCCGAAGTCGGAAATCTCGCGGTAGCCTGGCTGTCGTGTCCGCGTCCACGCTGCTCGCGGGGCTGCTACTGGCCGCCAGCGCCAGCCTGCTCACCGTCGGCCTGCTCGGCTGGCGGCGTTGGCTGCCGCGCAACCGGTTCGCGGGTATCCGCACCCCCGCCACGCTGCGCTCGGAGGTCGCGTTCATCGCCGCCAACCGGGTGGCCGCCCCGCCGGTGCTCGGGTCCGCCGCGATCTGCGCGGCCGGTGGCGCGCTGGCCCTGGGAACCGGTGGCTGGGCGCTCACGCTGATCGCCGGGATAGCCGGCGCCGGGGCGGTGGGGCTGGTGCTCGCCGGTGGCCTGCTCGGTCACCGGGTCGCCCTCGCCATGCCCCCAGTGACCACTCCTGGGTGCGAAGGGTGCGGCTGCGGCGGCGGAGGGTGCGGCGCGCGCTGATCCGGCGGTGCTGATCGGGCTGTGCTGATCAGGCTGTGCTGATCGGGCTGGGACGACCGTGATGGAGCGAGGCATGCGATACGCGATGCTGGGCCAGACCGGGCTGGTGGTGTCCCGGCTCGCGTTCGGCGCGATGACCTTCACCGCTGGCAACCGGGACATCAGTGTGATCTACAAGGTCGGCGCCGAGCTGGCCGGCGAGCTGGTCGGCCGCGCGCTGGAGCGCGGCGTGACATTCTTCGACACCGCCGATGGCTACGCGGGGGGTGAGTCGGAGAGGCTGCTGGGCGGCGCGCTGCGCGGGCACCGGGACGGGGTGGTGATCGCCACCAAGGTCGGCTTCCGGACGGGGGCACCGCTCACCCAGGCGGGCCTGTCCCGGCGGCACATCACCTGGTCAGTCGAGCAGAGCCTGAGGCGGCTGGGCACCGACCGGATCGATGTGTACCTGGCGCACCGGGAGGATCCACGCACCCCGCTGGAGGAGACGCTCTCCGCGCTCGACGCACTGGTGCGCGCGGGCAAGGTCCGCTATCTCGGCTTCTCGAACTGGTCCGCGTGGAAGGTCGCGGCGGCACTGGAGATCCAGAAGGCCAACGGCCTGGCCCCGTTCACCCATGGTCAGATGCACTACTCCCTGCTCGGCCGCGACGTCGAGCGCGACATCGTGCCGATGATGCGCCGCTACGGCCTCGGGATGACCGTCTGGAGCCCGCTGTCCTCCGGGTTTCTCAGTGGCAAATACACCCGGGAGACGCTCTCCGATCCGGGCAACCGCTACGCCGGCTTCGACATCCTGCCCTTCGATAAGGACCACGGGTTCA
>DASTBN010000019.1:0-4119 GCA_035712045.1 Pseudonocardiaceae bacterium | reverse complement strand
CCCGAGTTCCGGACTGGCCAGGGTCTTGCCCCGCAGATCCGCAGCCGTGGTGATGCCCGGCCGGACGACCAGCTGCGCACCACCGGCGCTGGCTCCGGCGATGATCCGGATGGCCTGGCCGTCGCTGCGGGCGAAAGCGTTGATCGCCGGGCTGGGCCCGAGGTACGCGGCGTCAAGGTTCCCGCTGAACAGCGCCTCCACCGCGGCGGGACCCGCGTCGAAAATCTGCGTATCCAGCTTCGTGCTACCGAGTTCCTTGGCGAACAGGCCCCTGCTGACACCGATGATGGCGGCCGCGTGGGTGAGGTTGGCGAAATAGCCCAGGCGCAGCACCGGCGCTGGAGCGGGCGGTCCAGCGCCGGTGCTGTCAGCTCTGCCGCACGCACTGGCCAGGATGAGAGCACTGACCGCGACCAGAACGGCGAGCAGCGATCTGCGGGCTGTGGTGACGGCAGACATGACGAGCGCGTCCTCGGCGTCGGGGGCGCGAGTTGCCGTCGGCACTGCATAGGGGATCTGGACGGCACAACCACACGCCCGGGTCATGGAGAGGGTCGGGCAGGGGTCAGGTCGGCATACAGATCATGCTGCGGGTGCGCCCGTAGTCGATGTGGCGGCGAGCCACGAGCTTGAGCGACAAGGCGGGCACGAACCTCACGGTACACGTCCGGGTGATTCATGCCCGCCCTGTCACCCACATGGCGGGTACTCACCAGTGGATCATGGTGTCTAGCCCGGAGGTTTCCAAGCCTCGAACCACGGGCTCGGCGGCCAGTCCTCGGCAGCCGCCATCAGCGGCAACGCGGTGGCGCCGTCCAGAGACTCGCGGACGATGTCCGCGTGGCCGGCGTGCCGGGCGGTCTCCTCGATCAGATGCAGCAATACCCATCGCACTGACCATGCCTTGACACCCGGCGCCCAGGGAAGCTCTCGCGGCACCGGCACCGGCTGCCCCAGGTCGGGGATCCCCGCGATGGCCATGTCGGTCTCCTTGGCCGCCCGCTCGTACTCCGCGAGCACCCCGGCCAGGCTCTCCTGCGGCCCGAGCCGCAGGCCGGCCTCATGATCTTCCCGGGACCACTCGCGGGTGCGCTGCTCGACCGTGGATATCCAGCCCCGTTCCACGATGCCAGCGTGTTTGATCAGCCCGCCGACGCTGAGCGAGCTCGCGGTGGGTGTGGCGCGGGCCTGCTCATCGGTGAGCCCATAGGCGCTAACACGGAGCACATCACGCTGCTGAGCCAGGTAAGCCAGTAAGCCCTCACGCTCATCAGCCACCGGTGCGACAACCGCGGGCATGTCGAGTACCTCCTTCGAGCGACAACGGACGGATGCGCGCATCGTGGCAGCGGACCCTGACAGTCTGAGCGCCCACTGCGGAGCATGATCACCGTTTGGGTGCCAGAAACGACAAATTTTGTCGCTTTCGACACCCAAACAATGATCATGATGACGGGCGGGCACCATGCGCGGCACCGGGATCTAGGTCCGCCATACCGAGGGCCAACGCAGGGTGAGCGACAGGCCACGATGAGTGATCGACAATGCTCATGGGAGCATGTCGGATGTGACGAGCTCGCAGCCCCGCCACGGCCGGCACGCTAAACCGGATCCATCCGGCGCAATGCCGTCCGTGCCGCTCTCACCGGTAGTGTTCCCGCAGCTGGCTGACGCCTCGCTGGGTGAGCTGGTCCGGGACGCGGCGACCCAGTTCTCCATTTTGTTCCGCTCCGAGGTGGAGCTGGCCAAGGCGGAGGTGACCTCCGAGGTCCGCAAGGGCGTCAAGGGCAGCCTGTATTTCATCATCGCCCTGACGATCGTGCTGTTCAGCTTGTTCTTCCTGTTCATCACCGTGGCCGAGGTGATCGCCATCTGGCTGCCGCAATGGGCCGGGTTTGGCATCGTCTTCGGGCTGATGCTGGCCTCTGCGGGGGCGGCGGCGCTGCTGGGCTGGCGCCGGGTGCGCAGCATCCGGAAACCGGAACGCACGATCAGCACCGTCCGCGACACCGGGGCGGCATTGAGCCGTCGGCTGGGTTCCAGCGAACCCGGGGCACCCCCGGAGTGAGCCGCCCGCCGGACCCCAGCTCGGTCCGGATTCCTGGGCCATGGGTCCACCGCGAGGTATCGGCCAACGGGATCCAGCTGCACGTCGCGGAGGCCGGGACCGGTCCGCTGGTGCTGTTGCTGCACGGCTTCCCGGAGTTCTGGTGGTCCTGGCGGCATCAGATCCCGGCGCTGGCCGAGGCAGGGATGCGCGCTGTCGCGGTGGATCTGCGTGGTTACGGAGACTCCGACAAGCCACCCCGGGGGTATGACCTGTGGACGCTCTCCGGTGACGTCGCCGGCCTGGTCCGGGCGCTGGGGGAACGCCAGGCTGACCTGGTGGGGCAGGACTGGGGCGGGATCCTCAGCTGGTGCGCGGCCGCGTTGCACCCCCGGGTGGTGCGGTCAGTGACGGCGCTGGCCGCCGCGCATCCCCGGGCGATGGGCCAGACGCTGCTGCTCGACGCCAGGCAGCGCGCGGCGGCGCGCTATCTGGCCGAGTTCCAGGTGCCGCTGCTGCCCGAGCATCGCCTCACCCGGGACGGGGGGGCATTGGTGGAGCAGCTGATGCGCCGCGGGGCGGGTGAGAGATGGCGGTGCTCGGATGAGTTCCCGGCGGTGGCCCGGCGCTGCGGTGAGGCCATCCGGATCCCCGCTGCGGCGCATTGCGCGCTGGAGTACTACCGCTGGGTGGGCCGCTCGCAGTTCCGTTTCGACGGGCGGCGGTTCTCCCGGGCGGTGGACCGGGCGATCCGGGTGCCGGTGCTGCAGCTGCACGGCGCCGAGGACCCGTATGTGCTGGAACGCACCGCGCACAGCTCGGCCCGCTGGGCGGGCGATGGCTATCGCTACGAGGTGCTGCCCGGGGTGGGGCATTTCATCCAGCAGGAAGCGCCGGAGCACGTCACCGGGTTGCTCACCGAGTTCCTGCGCTACAGGTGACGGTGCGGGAACTCGGCGTTGGCTTCGACGGCGAGGGTGAGGAAACCCGCCCCGGTCTCCCCGCTCCGCGTACCGGCTGGTGACCTGTTCTTTCACTCCGGTGAACGGCCCGGTCAGGGCGAGGGCGGGCATTGGTCCTTCCGCGTCGGGTACCCGCAGGTCCCCGCTGTCATGGGTTCCTCAGCGGTTACGGTGGTTACCGACGCTAGGCCGGGCGCTGATGGCTGGCCAGAAGGCACCGCGAGGTGCCCTTGATGGGGGTCGAGTTGGATCTGGTGGCGGAAACCGGTGGCCTGGTGGAGTGGCACGTCCTCAAGGACACCGCGCCCCAGCACGTCGAGTACTCGCTCACCGGGCTCGGCAAGACACCGCGGGAGCCACTGGCCGCGATCTGCGCGTGGGTCGCAGCGCACCAGGGCAACTGATGGATTATTCGGCGCCGCTGTGGACCGATCAGCGTCGGGCCTTGTCTTTCGGCACGCAGGCTGAGCTCTACGACCGGGTACGCCCGGACTATCCGCCGCAAGCGCTGGCCTTCCTGCTCGCCGACCTGCCGAGCCGCGACGTCCCGCATCGGGTCGCTGATGTCGGCGCCGGCACCGGCAAACTCACCGCCCTGCTCGCCGCTGGGGGATTGGATGTCGACGCCATCGAGCCCGACCCCGGCATGCGGGCCGTGCTCGCCACGCGGGTGCCCGGGGTGCGGATACACGAGGGGCGTGGTGAGGCGCTGCCCCTGCCGGAGGGCAGCGTCGACGCGGTGGTCTACGGGCAGGCCTGGCACTGGGTCGATGAGGTCGCCGGCGCGCGCGAGGCCGACCGCGTGCTCCGCCCGGGCGGGGTGCTGGCCATGCTGTGGAACTACTCGCAGGACGAGGCGGGCTGGGCCAGTGAGATCGCGCGGCTCCTCGGCTACAACTCACGAGATCTTCCTCCTCCGCTGACCCTCCCCCGGTTCGGCCCTCCCCGGGTTCGCCGACACTCGTGGCGACACGAGCAGGACGTCGAAGCGCTGCCCGACTATGTGCTGAGCCACAGCTCGGTCGCTACTCTGCCGGATCACCAGCGCGCCGAGGTGCTGGCCACTGTCCGTCACCTGATCACCTCACACCCAGAGCTGCGCGGCCGAAC
>DASTBN010000018.1:0-7082 GCA_035712045.1 Pseudonocardiaceae bacterium | reverse complement strand
GCCGAGATCGAGAAGAGCGACTCCGACTACGACCGCGAGAAGCTGCAGGAGCGGCTGGCCAAGCTGGCCGGCGGCGTCGCGGTGATCAAGGCCGGGGCGGCCACCGAGGTCGAGCTCAAGGAACGCAAGCACCGCATCGAGGACGCCGTCCGCAACGCCAAGGCGGCCGTCGAGGAGGGCATCGTCGCCGGCGGTGGCGTCTCCCTGATCCAGGCCGGTGCCTTGGCGTTCGAGAAGCTCGAGCTCACCGGTGACGAGGCCACCGGTGCCAACATCGTCCGCGTGGCGCTGGAGGCTCCGCTCAAGCAGATCGCCATCAACGCTGGCCACGAAGGTGGCGTGGTGGCCGAGAAGGTCCGCGGCCTCAAGGCCGGGCACGGCCTCAACGCCGCTACCGGCGAGTACGAGGACCTGATCAAGGCCGGCATCATCGACCCCGCCAAGGTCACCCGCTCGGCTCTGCAGAACGCGGCCTCCATCGCGGCCCTGTTCCTCACCACTGAAGCCGTGGTCGCGGAAAAGCCCGAAAAGGAAAAGGCATCCGCGGGCGCCGGCATGCCAGACGGCGGCGGCATGGACTTCTAGCCCCACCCCGCCGTACCCGAACGGGGCCGTTCCCTATCTCGCCAGGGACGGCCCCGTTTCCTGTGCCCGCCCGCCTTAACGCTTCACCCGACGCAATGGGGCGTGTCAGGATCGGTGCTGTGAGACGGTCGGCACGGATGGTGGCTGCCACAGCCGAGGCTCGGGTCACGCCGATTGAGCTGTTCTTTGATCTGGTGTTTGTGTTCGCGCTGACGCAGATCACCACGCTGATGGCGCATGACCTGTCGGTGCACGGGGTCGTTCGCGGGCTGCTGGTGCTGGGGCTGCTGTGGTGGGGCTGGGCGGGTTATGCCTGGCTGTGCAACGTGGTGGTCGCCGACGAGGGAGCGATCCGGGCCGTGTTGTTCGCGGTGATGGCGGCCATGTTCCTGCTGGCGCTGGCCATTCCGGAAGCGTTCACCGACGAGCCGGGCGGACACGACGGACCGGTGGTGGTGGCGCTGTGTTATTTCGCGTTCCGCGCTTTGCACCTCGTGCTGTTCTGGATCGTCGGACGGCAAGATCCGGGATTGCGTCACCAGCTCATCAGGTGGACCCCGTCGGTGCTTGGCGGCACGGCGCTGCTGCTGGTCGCGTCCCAGTTCAGCGGCGCGGCGCAGACCGGGTTGTGGGCACTGGCGCTGCTGGCCGATTACGGGGGCACCCTGCTGGCCGGTGCGTCGGGCTGGCGGTTACGAGCGCCGGGGCATTTCGCCGAGCGGCACGGACTGATCATCATCGTGGCGCTGGGCGAGTCGATCGTGGCGATCGGGGCGGGGATGTCTGGAGTGCCGATCTCCTGGGCGGTGGTCATGGCGTCGGTGCTGGGCCTGACGGTGTGTGCGACGTTGTGGTGGGCCTATTTCGATGTCTCCGCGGTGCTGGGGGAGCGGGCGCTGGTGGCCGAGCCCGACGCGCACCGGCCGCGGCTGGCCCGGGACGGGTACACCTACCTGCACCTGCCGATGGTGGCCGGGATCGTGCTGCTGGCCCTGGGACTGAAGAAGGTGCTCCAGCACGTCACGGATGGCGGGCATGACGAGCCACTGGCGCTGGCCGCTCTCTACGGCGGGGCCGCGATGTACCTGCTGGCGCATGTCGGGTTCAAGCTGCGGATGCTGCGCACGGTGACCACGGCGCGGGTGGCGGTGGCGATCGCGCTGCTGGCGCTGCTGCCGCTGGCCACCAGGCTGACCCCGCTGGTGGCGCTGGCGCTGCTGGGCTGCGTGCTCGTCGCGCTGATCGGCTACGAGCTGATCCGTTTCGCCACCACGCGGGACGCAGTCCGCCACACCCCCGCCTGAGCGCGAACGGCAACCCCGCAGGGAGGCTGGGGGTATGGAGGCTGGGGGTATGGAGCTGGCGCGGCGGCTGGGGCTGGGGGACGCGGTAGCGCTGGGGCTGGGGTCGATGCTCGGGGCGGGGGTGTTCGCGGCCTTCGCGCCCGCCGCGGCGGCTGCGGGTGCGGGGCTGCTGATCGCGCTGGGAATCGCGGCGATCGTGGCCTACTGCAACGGTATCGCCTCGGCGCAGCTCGCGGCCCGCTACCCGGAGTCCGGCGGGACCTACCGGTACGGCCGGCACCGGCTGGGCCTGGTCTGGGGGTTCGTGGCGGGCTGGGGGTTCGTGATCGGCAAGACGGCTAGCTGCGCGGCGATGGCGCTGACCTTCGGCGCCTACCTGTGGCCGGCTCACCCGCGGGCACCCGCGCTCGTGGTAGGGGTGGCGCTCACGGCGGTGAACTATCTGGGGATCACCAAGACCGCCCAGCTGACCCGGATCCTCGTCGGGCTGACGCTGCTCGCGCTGAGCGCGGTCGTGGTGGCCGCTCTTGGCGGCGGCCAGGCGGATCCGGGAAACCTCACCGGCTGGACCAGCGGCGGGTTCACCGGCATCACCCAGGCCGCGGCGCTGCTGTTCTTCGCCTTCGCCGGGTACGCCCGGATCGCCACCCTGGGCGAGGAGGTGCGTGACCCCGCCCGCACCATCCCCCGCGCCATCCCGCTGGCGCTGGGCATCGTCGTCGGGGTGTACGCGCTGGTCGGTGCCACCGCGCTGGCCGCGATCGGCCCAGCCGCCTTGGCCGCCGCGGCCGACCCGCTCGCCGCGGTCACCCAGGCCGGTGCCTGGAGCTGGCTGACGCCGGTGGTGCGCATCGGTGGCGCCATCGCCTGCGCCGGGGTGCTGCTCTCGCTGCTCGCCGGGGTGGGCCGCACCGTCCTGGCGATGGCTCGCGACCACGAGCTCCCGCATACCCTCGCCGCCATCCATCCCCGGTACCGGGTGCCGCACCGGGCCGAGCTCCTGCTCGGCCTCATGATCACCGTCCTGGTTCTGGTCACGGACCTGCGGGGCGCGATCGGCTTCTCCAGCTTCGCTGTGCTGATCTACTACGCCATCGCCAACGCGGCGTCGTTCACCCTGCCCGGCCGCGAGTGCTGGTGGCGCCGCCCGCTGGCTGTCCTCGGAGCCACTGGTTGCGCCCTGCTCGCCCTGACCCTGCCCTTGGCCACTGTGCTGACCGGTGCCGCCGTGCTCGCGCTAGGCCTGCTCGGCCGAGCTGCCCACCACCTCACGAATCGCGCAGCGACCTGATCACAACACTCGTCGGCTCGGCGAGGGCGCGCAGGTACCAGCGGTCAGTCGCCGGTCTGGTGAGGAGCGACATAATCGCGGGCGTCGGAGGATTCGGCCAGTGGTGTCACCTCACGGATCCCGCCCGCCAGGCCCGGGTCCGGCACGCCGAGGTAGGTCTCCCGGGCGGCGGGGGAGCCGGACCTGGCGAAGTCCAGGCTCGCGGTGAGGTGGCTGGTGTTAATGCTGGTGAGCTGGCGCAGCGCTTCCTGGATCCCGGAGCGGCTCATGTCGCCGTTGATACAGGCCCGGGTGAGCAGCTGGCCCCAGATCTGGCCGATGGCATAGCCATAGGGCACGCCGCCGCCTGGCAGCTCCCGGTACCCGGCCCGCCGGTAGGCGGCCGCGACCTGCGTGGCTGCGGGCACCAGCGAGGAGAATGACACCGAGCTGGCCACCACCGACAGATTGCCCAGCGCCCCGGTGGCCGGGCCGCCTAGCAGTTGCGGGGTGAACGCCGCGCTGTTGCCGATCATCGGCACGTTCAGCCGCACCGCGCGGTTCGCCATGGCGATGGACGCGGTCTGGGTTGGCGTGGTGCTCAGCGCGATCACCCGCACTCGGGGCTTGGCGGCGAACGCGGCGGCGACGTCGTTCATCGCGGTCTCGGTCGTGACTTTGGCCTCGCGCAGCCGCAAATGGTGGCGCTGCGCGAAATACCGCGCACCACGCAGGCCGTTGGCACCGTAATCACCCTCAAGCCAGATGTGGCCGATGGTGTCCCCGTCGTGGATCTTGCCCTGCCCCATCAGGGCAGACAGGCCATTGATCATCTCGATGTCGTACGTGGCGGCCGGGATCAGCACATAGGGGTTGCTCAGCAGCTCGGACGACGCTGACAGCGACACACCGGTGGTCTCGTCATTGAGCTGGCGCTGGCTCAGCGCGGCGGTAGCGGTGGCGCTGAGAATCTGCGTGAAGCCCAGCACCGCGGGCTCCAGCGCGGTGTACTGGGCCTGCGCCTGGTCCGCGTTGTCGCGGTAGGCACCGATCTTCAGAGTGATCTTGCGTCCGCAGATCCCGCCCGCCGTGTTGGTCTCGGTGATCCAGAGTTGCTGGCCATGCAGCGCCGCGATACCGGAATCCGAGAAGGGGCCGGAGTAGTCGGTCAGGGCGCCCAGGGTGATCTCGGTGCCGGAGACGCCGAAGTCGCTGGTGACAGCTTTCGCGCGGGAGACCGGGCCCGGTGCCTTGGCCGAGCAGCCCAGCAGGGCGAGAATGCCCATCAATGCCACGGCGACGAGAGTGAGTGCGCGACGCAACACGATCGTCCCTTCGTCGGCCCCCATTTCAGGCGGGTTCTGTACCTAAGGACAACGCGAGCGGTATTACCTGGGTGACGCCTCACGCCGAGGTATAGAACTCCTTACGGCCCTTGGCGTCAGCGGCCTCGCCGATGCGGGTGAGCGCCTGAGCGTACGCGGCGGTGCGCAGCGGAATTCCATGCTCGGCCGCGAAATCCCACAACGCGAGCGCCTCGCCGACCATCCGCTCGCGCAACCGCTCCCGCACCTTCTGCGCGCTCCAATACAGCCCGGTGCGGTTCTGCGCCCACTCGAAATAGCTGACCGTCACCCCGCCCGCGTTCGCCAGCACATCCGGGATCACGGTCACCCCGCGCCGCGCGAGCGCCCGGTCGGCTGCGGAGCTGACCGGGCCGTTCGCCAGCTCCAGGATCACCGGCGCCCGGATCGTCTCGGCGTTGGCCTCGGTGATCGCGTTCTCCAGCGCCGCTGGCACCAGGACGTCGACGTCCAGGCTAAGCAGCTCCTCGTTGGACAGCCGGTCGTGATTGGCCAGGTCACCCACGCTGCCGTGGCAGTAGGCCGCCTCCAGGTGCCGGGATTCCTCCTTGATCTTCTTCACGGTGGGGATGTGCAGGCCACCGCCGCAGAAGATGGCTCCCTGCGAGTCGCTCACCGCGACCACCCGGTAGCCGGCCTCGTGCAGCAGCAGCGCGATCGTCGCCCCGACGTTGCCGAAACCCTGCACTGCGGCGGTCGGCCGGTCGGCCGGGATGAGCTTGCCGCGCAGCGCCTCGATGACGTCGAACCCGCCATCGGCGGTGGCGGTATCACGGCCCCTGCTCCCGCCCATCGGCAGCGGTTTTCCAGTGATCACCGCGGGCACGTGGGCACGCCGGATGATGGAGTACTCGTCCATCATCCACCCCATGATCAGCGCGTTGGTGTAGACGTCTGGGGCGGGCACGTCCACGTCGGGACCGATGAAGTCGGCGACCGCGTCGATGTAACCCCGGGACAGCCGCTCCAGCTCCAGCTTGCTGAGCTGTTTCGGGTCGACGGTGATGCCCCCCTTGGCCCCGCCGAAAGGCAGATCCAGCACCGCGCACTTGATCGTCATCCAGAACGCCAGGGTGGACACCTCGTCCACGTTGACGTTCGGGTGGAACCGGATCCCGCCCTTTGTCGGCCCCCGGGAATCGTCATACCGCACCCGGTAACCCCGGAAGGTCCGCAGGCTCCCGTCATCCATCCGCACCGGGATGGACACCTTCAGCGTCGACTTCGGATACCGCAGCCGCTCCAGCGCGTCCTCCGACACCCGCGCGTACCGCAGTGCCTCATCCAGCCGTCCCGACGCGTCATCCAGCAGCGAATCACCCACCCCACCCATCCTGCCCCCTCCCGCCCGACCCACACGGCCCCGTTATGGGGACATATCGGGGTTCCGGAGTGCCCGCCGAGCCCGTTATGGGGACTTATCGGGGTCGGGCCACACCCCGGAAGCCCGTCTCGCGCGCCGTCGCGAGCTCGGGCTGGGCGGTGGCGAAGTCGGTCCCGGAGGCCGTGCGCCGATCATGCCACGCGGATCTGACACTCCGGTGCGTGTCAGGTCAGCGAGCGGCGGAGCTGGGCGCCAGCGATCGAGAGGTAGATGCCCACACCGAAAATGAGCATCGCCAGCGTCACGTGGATGACGATCAGCCCATCACTGCTGGCTTTGGTGATCGCCTCGCCCAGGCCGGTCTGGACCACGATCAGCACGAACTGGAGCAGCGCCCCGATGGCCAGCGCCGGGCTCGCGCGCCGCAGCCCAGTACCGGCCAGCACTGCGGTGACCAGGGCGAGCACGACGACGGCGAAGCCACCGATCTCGTGCAGGGTGAGCCAGATGCCCTTGTCCGGCAGGTAGATGAACTCACCCGCCCACACCGCCTGCAGCAGCACCCCGAGCAGGGTCAGCCCGTTCACGATGGAAAAAATCCGCACCGGCGCCCCTGAGATCCGATCAGCCGGGCTAGTCATGGTCCCCTCCCCTGACGTGGGCTGGCGCGTCACCACCATCGCGGCCACCGTACTGGCGGGCGCCCCGAGCCGTCACCCTCCGTACGTCACCGAGTCAATACGTCACGGGGCGGGGACGCCGAGCAACTCCCCGGCGACGTCGTGACTGGGCGCGGACACAACCCCCATCCGCTGGGCCTCTTCCAGGTGGTAGGACTCGACGCCGGAGATGGCGTCGGAGACGACCAGCACCCGGTAGTCACGTTCGCTGGCCCCGTACACGGCGGCGCGGGGACAATTGGGGTAGTTGCATCCCACGATGACCACCGTGTCGACCCCGAGCTGGCGCAGGTGCGCGTCCAGGGGCGTGCGGTGGAACGCGCTCCAGCGCGGCTTCCACATCGCCCACTCCCGCACGGCGAGTTCCTGGCACTCACCGCGCAGCAGAAGCCCGGGATCCAGCACGATGGCGGGTGCCGGCCGCAGCTCGGGGACCAGCTGGGATCCCGGTGTGCCGGGCCGTGCGATGGGCGCGCCCTGGGCGATCAGGGTGCGGCGCGGCAGGTCGACATCGTCACCGTCGTAGAGCCGGACGACGTGCACGATCGGCCGCCC
>DASTBN010000017.1:0-5895 GCA_035712045.1 Pseudonocardiaceae bacterium | reverse complement strand
TCGCGCACGCGGCATAAATCGCTGGAAAGCCCGGTGCCCGGAAAGCGGGCACGCCGGGTTTGGAGGGAGGCTGCCCGGAAAAGGCCCGAGTTCACGAATGAACCCGGGACCTCGCTGGGCAGCCCACCCTACCAGCGAAGCACAAGTCCTCGGTATCGAAAATGGCGGCCCGCCACAAGGCCAAGATCACGACACCACACGGACCGCGAACGTGCTTCGAAGCCCGCATCCAACGCGATGGAGGCAAGCAACCACTGGTAGCCCGGTTCGGAGGAATCCCGCTCAAAAAGCAGAAACGCGCGGTCCTCGCAGACCGCGCACCGGTCCAGATCACCTACCCGCACAAGGAACTCGTCCATCGGCTCCGCCAGGGTAGATGCGAGCTTTGCCAACGCGCGGACACCGTGCAAGTGCACCAAATCCGCAAACTCGACGAGCTCACTACATTAGGACCAGCCAGCCCCGAATGGATGAAACTCATGGCCAGAAAGCGACGCAAGACCCTCGTAGTCTGCCCGCCCTGCCACGACCTCATCCATGACGGGCAGCGCACTGCGGCATTCACGGCGTAAGTCACTGGAGAGCCTTGCGCATCGAAAGATGCCCACAGGGTTCGGCGGGAGGCTGCGCGGAAAAGGACCTGCTCGCAGGCACCTCGCCGCGCAGCCCACCCAGTCCCGGGAGTGCCGGAAGCAGGCATTGATCGTGACCTCATCGCCGGTACGCAGCAGCCGGGTGCGGTACCCGCCCTCGGGCGCGGTGGCCACCCGCCGGCCGAAGATGATCCGCATCTCCTCCGGACGGCCGATATCGAGGTTGTCGGCGCACAACGCCTCGAAGAACCCCCGGGCGTGGCGAGGGGCGTCGAACACGAGGGTGCGGGAGACCTCGATCTGGCGCATCGCGATCTCCCACCAGTACCCGGCGGCCCGGTCAGCCTCGGTCAGCGGCAACGGCAGTACCGCCCACCAGCGTTCGCAGAACTCCCGGATCACACCCGGGGTCAGCGTGTCGCAGATGCATTGCAGTCCGGCTGGGTTATCGGTGGTGGCGAATCCATTGTCCAACTCGGTGAAGCCAATCCCCGCCGCCTTCGCCCGCCGCTTGGCGTATTCATGGCCGTTGAGCCAGATTTTGATCGGATAGGGAAATACGCACAGATTTTGATGAACGCCGGCCCGAACGCCTCATCCACCAGATAGAAGTAGTAGGCGGTGACGCGACGATCGGCCTTGGCGTAGCTAAAGCGTGGGATACCACCGCCGCCCTCATCGGCGTGGTGAGTCGTCCCGGTGAATACCCGCTGAAACTCCTGGGCCACCCCAATCGCGGCGACCCCGGTACGCCCCTCCCGGACCAGCTGATCCAGGTGCGGGCGCATCACCTCCAGCTTCCGCTCCCCCTTGGCGAAGCGAATCACCGGGACCTCGTGCTCAGCGGCGAACCCGGCGACCGCCTTCCGGAACCCCAGCCCAATCCGCTCCAAGACCGCCGGAGACGGGATCGAGGCCCCCCAGATGGCCGGGTAGCCCGGGGGAATCTCACCCCCGGGCCCCCACAGAACGGAACGGTCGCGGTAGGGACCGCTGTTGCCAGCGGCCCCCCGCGCAGATCCCAGCGTGCGCTGCTAACGCACTGGGCTCCTGCCTTGGGTGCGGGCGTCGAATCGCATGCTCGGCCAGGGATGCATGATCCGGGCAGGGGGTAGCCATCGGGTGGCGAGGCGGTCCATGCGTTCCCAGTTCAGGCGGGTGCGCTGGCTGCGGCGCCGTAGCGCCCGGTACCAGTGCCTGGTTGCCTGGGTGCGGAATGCCCGGATCGCCGTGCTGTTGCCGGGCACGGCGTAGTATGCGAGGTGCCCTCGCACCACGCTTGCCAGCCGTTTGCCCTGCTCGGGAACAGGCTGATGCCGTTGCCGCTGAAGCTGTTGTTTGAGCTCCCGCAGTTTTGCCCGCATCCGCTTTGAGATCGTGATGCGCCGGAGCCCGAACCGTCCGTCCCTGGTCTTGCCGCAGAGATGCGTGAAGCCAAGGAAATCGAATGTCCCGGGTTTTCCGAGCCCGCGTGCCTTCCGCCGCCGGGTGGCGTGCCGCCCGAACTCGATCAGGCGCGTCTTCCCGTCGTGCAGTTCCAGACCGAACTTCGCGAACCGCTCACGGAGATCTGTGAGGAACCGCTGTGCGTCATCCTGATACTCAAAGCCCACGATGAAGTCGTCAGCGAAACGCACGATAATCATATCCCCGTGCGTGTGCCGGCTCCTCCACCACTTGGCCCACAGGTCGAGGACATAGTGGAGGTAGACGTTCGCCAGCAGGGGCGACGCCGATGCTCCCTGGGGAGCCCCCTCCAGAGTCTGTGACCATGTCCCGTTTTCGATGACTCCCGCCTTCAACCACTTGCGGAGCAGGCGCAGGATGCGCTTGTCCGCGATCCGGTGCTCCAGAAACCTCTCCAGCCAGCAGTGATCAAGGCTGGTGAAAAAGTCGCGGATATCCGCGTCGAGCACCCAGTTCACCTTCTTGCGTTCGATACCTACCGCGAGCGCATCGAGCGCGTGATGCGGACCACGCCCCGGCCTGAATCCATAAGAGAAACCAGCGAAGTCCGCCTCGTAAATGGCATTGAGCACCTCGACGACGGCACGCTGGAGAATCTTGTCCTCCAGCGCGGCGACGGAGGCGGCATAGTGCCGCGTCGTCCAGTGACGATTTGGGTTTTGTTGTCGTCACGCATCCCTTCCATGCGCTGAGCGGGCAGCGGCTGGATGTTCTGTATGTCAAGCGCCGGGGCGGGGACTCGGTGTTCGTGTGCTCCGGTGGTGTCAGTGGCCAGGTGACGCTGCCCCGGTCCTGGACCGATCGGGGTGAGCCGCTGCGGGGGCTCCGGTTGTCGGCTGAGGGTCTGGCCGAGTTGTTCGCGGTGACACGCGCGATCCGGGGTCGTTGATCGCCGTGCCTGGCAGCGGGACACTCTTGTGTGATGAAAGATCCCAAGAACGATCTATCGGGTCTGTCCACGCGGGCGCTGCGGGCACGCCGTCGGCGGCTCGCGGCGCGGCTGGGCGATGTGGAAGCGGTGCTGGCCGGGTCGCTGGTGGAGCAGACCCGGCGCTGCGGCAAGCCGGGCTGCCACTGCGCCGGGGGCGAGCGGCACGGCCCGTATGCCTACTTCACCCCGAAAACAGCGGGCCGGGGACGGTCGAAGTACGTGCCCGCGAACCTGGTCGCCCGGGTACGGGCCGGCCTGGCGCGGGGCGAGCAGGCCGAAGCGGTGCTGGCGGAAATCTCGGCGATCAACACCGAGCTGCTGGCCAGACGGGAACTGACCTAGCCGATGACCGCCGCCACGCCGCATGCCGTGCTGGCCGGATCCTTGCGGGCCGAAGCGGTGACGGTGCTGGCGAACATGACGATGGCGGCGCTGGAAGGCGGCGGTGATGAACGGCGAGATAAAGATCAGCGGTGCTCATCGCGACCGCCTGGCGGTGATCTACCTGCGGCAGTCGTCAATGGCCCAGGTCCGCTGCCACACCGAGTCGACAACGCGCCAGTACGGCCTCGCCGACGAAGCCATCCGGCTGGGATGGGCCCGGGCCGATGTGGTGGTGATCGATACCGATCTGGGGGTCTCGGGCCGGTGGGGCGTGGCCCGGGCGGGGTTCACCGAGCTGGTCGGGCGGGTCTGCTCGGGGGAGGTCGGGGCGATCTTCGGGATCGAGATCTCCCGGCTGGCCCGTTCCAACGCCGAGGTCGCCCGGCTGATGGAGTTCGCCGCGATCACCGGCACACTGCTGATCGACGCCGATGGCGTCTACGATCCCGGCGATATCAACGACCGGATGCTGCTGGGGATGAAAAGCACCATCGGGGAACTCGAGCTGCATGTGATGGCGCAGCGCCTGGCGGCCAGCAAGAAAGCCGCGGCCGCGCGCGGCGAGCTGCGCGCCCCGCTGCCGGTGGGGTATGTCCACGACGAGGCCGGCGAGGTGGTCATCGATCCCGACGCCGAGGTCCAGGCCGCGATCCGTGACCTGTTCACCGCCTTCACCGCGTGCGGCTCGGCCTACGGTGTGGTCAGCGCGTTCACCGGCCGGCGCTTCCCGCTGCGGGCCTACGGCGGCGCCTGGGCCGGGCAGTTGCGCTGGGGCCGCCTCACCTGCGCCCGCGTGCTGGGAGTACTGAAAAACCCCTGCTACGCCGGGGCCTACGTCCATGGCCGCTACACCTCCCGCCGCAGCGTCAATCCCGATGGAACTGTGCGCACCAGCCTGATCGAGCGGCCCCGCGCCGAGTGGCCGGTGCTGATCCAGGATCACCACGAGGGCTACCTCACCTGGGCCGGCTACCTGGCCAATGAAGCCAGGCTGGCCGCTAACCGCACCAACACCGGGGCCCGGCCACCCCGCGAGGGCTCAGCACTGTGCCAGGGCATCATCACCTGCGGCTCCCGCCGGCAAGCCGATGCGCACCAACTATCGCTCTGGCCAGAGCCCCTCCTACGAGTGCACCCGCCGCGCCGATGGGCTCACCACCCCCACCTGCCGCTCCATCGCCGCGTCCACCGTGGACAACGCCGTCTCCGGCAGGCTGCTCCAGGCACTCAACCCCACCGAAGTCGCACTCGCGCTGACCGCCGCCGACGAGGTCACCGACCGGCACCAGCGCATCAGCCGGGCCGCCGAGCTCGCCGTCGAACGCGCCCGCTACGACGCCGACCGGGCCGAACGCGCCTTCCACGCCGTCGAGCCAGAGAACCGGCTGGTCGCCCGCACCCTGGAAGCCCGGTGGGAAACCAAACTCGCCGACCTGGCCAAGGCAGAGCAAGCCCTGGCCACCGCCCAGCAAGCGCGCCCACCCCTGCCCAGCCGGGCCGACCTGGAACGGCTGGCCGCCGACCTGCCCGGCCTCTGGCACGCACCCTCCACCAGCAGCAAAGACCGCAAACGGCTGCTGCGCACCCTGATCGCCGACATCACCCTGCTCCCCGAGACCGGCCCCGGCATAGCCCGGATCGGGATCCGCTGGCACACCGGCGCCACCGACGAGCTCCGGGTAACCCGGGCCCTCCACCCAGGAACGGCCAAGCGCAGCCCCTCCCCGGCGATCGAGTTCATCCGCCAGCACGGCCCCACTACCGATACCCAGGCCTAGCAGACAAGCTCAACGCCGCTGGGCTGACCACCGGGCACGGGCGCCCCTTCGACACCGCCGCCGTGCGGTGGATCCGGCATGCCTACCACATCCCCGCCCCCACCCCTTACACCAGCACCGAGATCAGCGTCGCCGGCGCCGCCCGCCAGCTCGGCACCAGCAGCGGTGTCATCTACGACTGGATCAAGACCGGCAAACTCGCCGCCCGCCGGGGAGCCGGCAACCGGCTCTGCATCCCCTGGACCGAGCACATCGCCACCGAGTGCCGCCGCCGCATCAACGAGTCCGGCCACCTCAACCCCGCGGCCCGCCGCACCAAACCGCGCACCCGGGTCTGACCACACCCCAGAATGTCGGTGCCACCAGGCACCATGACGCCTAACCATTCCACCAGCACAATCCACGCCCTTGGAAAGATCCCAACACGCGATTGCAGGAGGGGCAGTATGAAATCACCGTCGCAATACCCAGCGGCCTTTGCCGCCCATCCGCCTTCGGGATATACGCACGCCGTGACGGTCTCGGCCGGTAGCCCCCACGGTGAACCCGCGCGTGCAGGTCCCGCAGGTTTGCCTCCAGGCTGGAGCCATAGGCTTCCCATGTCACCCCGTCAACCCCGGTCGCCGCCCTGGGATTCAGTGCCCAGTAAGCCGCCCGCAGCCGATCAACACTGACATGGTGCAGTAACGCGGTGAACCGTGCTTCCTTGTCTGTCGCCGCTATCCGGCGCACGCGGTCCAGC
>DASTBN010000016.1:0-11315 GCA_035712045.1 Pseudonocardiaceae bacterium | reverse complement strand
CTGAATGCTCAGCGCATCGGTCAGCATCGCGTGGGTATCGATGAGCAAAACCCGCAAAAACGGCACGGGCTCCACTGTGCCGGGCGCGAATCGCGCCCGGCAATTCCCGATTTGCGTGACGTTGTCCGATCCCGGTGCCACTGCTCACTCCGTTGAAGGGACCAACTCCGCGGCTGGGGCCGCGGCGATGGCCGCCGGCGCGGTCCTCTGCTGAGGCAGCGCCACCACCGTGCGGCGGGCCGGGCTGATCCAGCGACCGGTAGAGCTCAGCCACGCCTTCGGGAACACATACAGCGCGACCGCCGCGTCGATCACCCGCAGGAACGGGAAGAAGATCCACAACGTGAGGAAGCGCGCCTTGCGCTCGATCAGCGCGACAAGACAGGTCAGTACCAGATCAGCGCCCGTCACCGCCAGCAGCAGCACCTGCAGCGTCATGTGCGAGGACACCGCCTCGTGCGCCGCTGTCATCCCGGGCCAGTCCAGCGCGTCCGGGTACAGCGCGGGCACCGCGAGCACGGCCACCAGCAGCGGCAGCACCAGGAAGAACATGCTGCTGGTCAGCATCTCCAGCAGCAGCACTGTGAGCATCGCGCTGAACAGGGATGGCCGCGGCGGATGACGGCGCACCGTCTGCCAGAGTCCCAGGCCCCAGCGTTTGATCTGGCGGATGTAGTCCCGGAGATTGTCCGGATCCTGGGTCACCGCGACCGCGCCCAGGGTGAACGCCACCTTGCCCAGCCGCTTGGAGTAGATCTCGAACGTCATGTTGAAGTCCTCGATCACCAGGCCGGGCGGGTTCATCTCGATCAGCGGCAGCACCGACGTGCGGTACATGCTGGCGAACCCGGGCACGATGTGGGTGGCGTTGGTGAACCGCCAGGTCTGGCCGAACTTCAGTAACCGCTGGCTGATCGCGTAGATGCGCTGCCGGTGGCACACGAGGATCTTGCCGATCAGCGACAGGCCGCGTTCGTGCCGGGTCCGGACCGCGCCGGCCACCGCGACGACCCCCGGGTCGTCGAACTTCGGCAGCGCGGCCTCGAAATAGCCCGGCTCGATGGTCGTGTCGGCGTCCAGCAGCAGCACCGCCTGGAACCGCTCGACCAGCGCGAACCGCTCGACCGCCTCCTCCAGCGCGCCCGCCTTGCCGACATTGGTGTAGGTCTCGATGACGTTGACCCCGGCGTCGCGGGCCAGCTCCGCGGTCCGGTCGATGGAACCGTCGGAGACGACGTGGATATTTTCCTTGGGGACCAGGGCGGCGATCGCCTCGATACTGGCTTCGATCACCAGTTCCTCATTGTGCGCGGGAATGAGCACAGCCACGTCCCGCACGGTCATTGAAGGCTGGCCCTGGGGAGCAGTCCTTTTCCGCTTCCCCCAGGTCTCCTCGATGAGCCGCGCCAGGCCAACCGCCGCCCACACAGTGAAATTCACGCCGAAAACAATCATCGCGACCGGCCACCAGGACATCAGCGGGACGACCTTTCAGTACCGGGAGAGGGAGCGCCGGGAATGGCAGCGATTGTCACGGGAAGGATCTGGTGCAGCGCGTTCCAGGTGCGGTCGTCCTCATCACCGAACATCCACAGATAGACCCCGCGGATCCCGGCGGCCTTCGCGGCTTCGAGTTTGGCGGTGGTGCTCTCGGCGTTCTCGAACCAGACCTCGTGCGGGCGGCCCTGGGAGTCGGTGTAGCGGAACGACGGTGACTGGCTGAGCCGGTCGTACTGCAAGGTGGCGTTGTACGCCTTGGTGCGGCCATAACACTGCAGCCAGCTCACCGGCTCGCCCTTGCCATCGGACCAGTCGAAACCAGCGACCGGCACTCCCAGCACGATCCGCTCCGCGGGGATCTCGGTCTTGGCGTAAGCGAGCACCTCACGGATCCAGGTGATCGGTGCCACCGGTCCTGGCGTGGACGCTGACCAGTGGTAGTCGTAGGCCATCAGCCGGACCTCGTCCACCGCCGCGCCAATGGCCTTGTAGTCCTGCGCCACGTTCCGCTGATCATCGCCCGCGTCGGAGGTCTTGGCGAACACCGCCACCGAAAGGATCTTGTCCTTGGCGTGCAGCGCGTCGCCAAGATTGGACACGAAGGTGCTGAACACCTCGCGGTCACCGCCGTGCAGGTCCTCGTAGTCGATATCGATCCCGGCGTAGTTCTCCCGGAGCACCAGCGCGACGATGTCGTTCACGTGCCGGGCCATCGCGGCGGGATCATGCAGGATGTCCGCGACCGGGTCGTAGGCCCACCGGCCGCTGGTCACGTTCGCGATCGTCGGCACCACCGGGATCCCGGAGCGGCGCAGCGCCTCCATCCCAGCCGCGGTCTCCGCCGCCCGCTCGGGCACCTGCGGGACGATCTGGCCATTACGGGCCAGGCCGTAGATCCATGGGGAGACCTCGTTGAAGCTGCCCCGGTTCGCCGCCACGACCTTCGGCCCCTCGGCCATGTTCCAGAACGGCAGCGAGCTCACCACCAGGGTGCCGGCTTTGTCACCTGCGGTGATCATGCGCGGCACCGTGACCAGCAGTGCCACCGCGCCCAGGAACAGCAGGATGAGGAAGGCGGAGCCGCTCACCCCGCCTCGCCTGCGTAAAGGCCGGGTGACGATGTGCCCGCCGCCATTGCGGGCGCGGGTGTTGACCACCATCAGAGCACCGCTGCCGGGATCAGCCGGGCCTGGCTTTGCTCCGCGATCACCGAGCGGAGGATGTCGTCCAGGGTCCGGGTCGGCCGGAAACCGATCAGCTCCCGGGCCCGGGAGCAGTCCGGGACGCGTCGCTGCAGGTCCTCGTATCCCACGCCGATGCCCTCCTCGTAGGACATCCACACGAGGCCGCTGTCCGAGCCAGTCAGCGCCAGCACCCGCCGGGCGAGACCGGCGATGGTGACCTGCTCGGAGCTGCCCACGTTGACGGCGCTGCCGTAAGCCTGGGGGTGCGCCACCAGGGCCGCCAGTGTCGGCACCACGTCGTGCACGTGGCAGAAGCAGCGGATCTGCTCCCCGGTGCCGAAGATCGTCAGCGGGTCGCCCGCGAGAGCCTGGGCGACGAAGCGGGGGATCACCATGCCGTATCGCCCGCTCTGGCGGGGGCCGACGGTGTTGAACAGCCGGGCGATCACCACGCGCAGGCCCAGCTCGGTGGCGTAAGCCTTGGCGAGGCTCTCATCCACGGCCTTCGCCTCGGAGTAGGACCAGCGGTGCAGCAGCGGTGAGCCGACCAGGCGGTCGTCGTCTTCCCGCAGCCCGATCTTGGGGTTCTTCCCGTACACCTCACTGCTGGAGGCGATCAGCACCTTGGTGTTGTGGCGGTGCGCCGCGGCGAGGACGTGCTCCGTGCCGTGAATGTTGGTGCGCAGGCTTTGCAGCGTCTTGTCCCGAATGACGAACGAGCCGACGGCGGCGGCGAGGTGGAAGATGGTGTCCGCATCGCTGGCCAGGCGCTCGACCAGCGCCTCATCCATGACCGAGCCAGGAACATAGCGCAGCCGGGGGTGGTCAGCGACCGCGGCGAGGTTGTCCCGCGAACCGGTGGACAGATCGTCCAGGATGACGACCTCGTGGCCGCCGGCCAGCAGGTGCTCGGTCAGGTGCGAGCCGATGAAGCCGGCCCCACCGGTGATCAGTGCCTTCATCGGATGCCTCCTACCGGGCTGTGCTGGTCCTGCTTGGGCTGGTCCTGCTTGGGCTGGTCCTGCTTGGTCTCGTTCTGCCTGGGCTTGCTGGTCAGCCGGAACGCCCCCCGGGCGGAGCGGCGCCGCTGGAGGAGCCGCTCGTACAGGTCGTCGATCTGGCGGGTGACGGACTCGATGCCGTACATCTCGCGGATGGCGGGCACGCCCTCGCGCTGCCGGGGCCCGCCGGCCATCTCGGCGGCGATCTCCTGGCGCAGTCCCTCGACGGTGCCGGGTACCTGGCGGGCCCGGTCGGTGGTGATGCCATCCAGCGCCGGGCAGGTGGTGTAGAGCGCGGGGATGCCGTTGGCCAGCGCCTCCAGTACGGAGAGCCCGAAGGTCTCCTGGTCGGAGGCGGCGATGAACAGATCCAGCGACGAGAACATCGCGGCCACGTCGTGCCGCTCACCGGCGAAGGTCACCAGGTCACTGACACCGGCCTTGGCCGCCTCGGCCTCCAGCTCGGAACGGATCTTCCCGTCACCCACGATCAGCAGCCGGTGCTGATCATCCAGCAGCGGCGCGGCCGCTTTGATCACCATGTCGAAGCGCTTGATCGGGTCGAGCCGGCCCAGCACGCCGATGACGTAGGCGTCCTGCGGGAGCGTGAACTCCTCGCGGATCCGGGCGCGGGCGTCAGGATCGAAGGCGATCCGGTTGAAGTCCAGGCCGTTGGGGATAAGCTCGATCTTGCGGGCCCGCACGCCCCAGCGGATGAGCCGCTGTGATACTGCGGGCGACACCGAGATCGTGGCGTCGGAGCACAGGTCGGTGCCCAGGTACAGGGCGCGCACCCCGAGGGTCATCTTGCGGCGTTCCAGGTGAGTCTCGCCGATGGAGTGCTCCGTGGTCACCACGACCGGGGTGCCGGCCAGCCGGGCGGCGAGTCGGCCGTAGATGCACGAGCGGTACAGGTGGACATGGACGACGTGGTAGCGGCCGGCGCGAATCAGCCGGGCCAGCCGCAGCACCGCGGGCAGCTCGGTGTTGCGGGTCATCCCCAGGTCGCGGACCCGCCTGCCATCCCCGGTGATCATCTCAGCGACCGGGCCAGGGTTGTAGAGGGTCACGACGTCGGAGTCGTGGCGGGTGTGCTGGAGGATCGAGCGTAACTGGAGCTCGGCTCCTCCCACCCCCAACCCTGTGATCACATGGAGAACCTTCACTGTCTTCCTCCTCCAGCGCCGGTGCATAGGGTCCGGGTCAAGATCACCAAGTCCATCCATGGTGACCAGTGCTCGATGTAGAAGTTGTCGAAACGGATCCGCTCGGCGATGGAGGTATCTCCATGCAGCCCATTCACCTGGGCCCATCCGGTCAGCCCGGTCCGCATCCGGTGCCGGTCGTCGTAGCGGGGTATCTCTGTGGCGAAGCGCGCCGCGAAGTACGGGCGTTCCGGCCGGGGCCCAACCAGGGACATTTCGCCGCGCAGCACATTGACGAGCTGAGGCAGCTCATCGAGGTGGGTCTGGCGCAGCCATCGGCCCAGCCGGGAGGCCTGGTCGGGGAGCACCGCCCAGCGGGTGTCGGAGTCCTCGTGGGCGGCCATAGAGCGCAGCTTGATCAGCTCCATCGGCTCACCCGCACGGGTCAAGCGGGTCTGGCGGAACAGCACCTGCCCGCCCCCATCCAGGCGGACCGCGATCGCGAGGGTGAGCAGCACCGGGAACAGCGCCAGCAGCAGCGCCGTCGCCCCGATGAGGTCGAAGGCGGTTTTGGCGGCCGCCCCGAGCTGGCCGTGGCCGAGACGGCGCAGCGGTACCAGCGGGATGTCACCGAGCTCATCAAGGCAGCCGCGGGGCAGCGCCGCACCCAGCTCGTAGCACCGCGGCACCACGCAGATATCCACCGGCAGCCGTCGGCAGGCCCGCAGTAGCGGCACCAGGTCCTCGTCCCCGCCACCCGGGGAGCACACGATGACACGCCGGATGCCGTGCCAGGCGATGACCCTGTTCAGCTCCGCCAGCTCCCCGAGCAGCGGTACGCCCATCTGCTGGGCTGGCATCCGCTGGGTAGCTGACCGGCTGTCGAGGAACCCGCACGGTGTCAGCCCGAGCTCGGGCCGCTCGCGGAGCAGCGTCACGACCCGGACGGCGGTGGCGCAGCCGCCGATGACCAGGGCCGGCTCCCGCAACCAGCCCCGCCGGTGGGTGAGCTTGAGCGCGGTGCACACCCCCACGCGCACCGCGATCAGTGACGCTACGCAGAGTAGCGCCAGGGTCACTCCGTCAGCACCCGCCCAGGGCAGCACCACCAGCAGCGGCATCGCGGCTACCGCGACTGTCCGCGGCAGCTGTTCCGCCACCCGCCGGCAGATCCGGAGCCGGTGCTGCCCATCGGCGACGAGCAGCACCAGCACCGCGATCGCGTACCCGCCCGCTACCCAGCCCGGAACCGCCCAGGCCTCAACCACCCAGCCGGATACGACGCAGGCCGTGGTCAGGCCAGCGACGTCTGCCAAGGGCAGGACCATCGGCAGCAGGGACGCTGGCGTTCGCCTGCGCACCTGGGTGCCGAGACTAGGAGCGAGCGAGGAGGTGGTCACCCGCGGGCTCCCACGGTGGCGCGTGAGCCGGACACGGTGCTGAGCAGCGAGCGGGCCACCGTCCGTGCGGTGAAGTCGGAGCCGCAGACAAACCGCATGACCGGTCCGAACGACGGGGCCACCGCCGGCCCGATGAAGTACAGGTCCGCTACCGAAGACAGGAAGTCCTTGTTCACGTCAGGGGTGTTGGCCAGGGTTCGCACCATGGCCCGCAGCCCGGGGTCCAGGAAGCTCAGCCGGTCCAGATCGGTGCGGTAGCCGGTGGCGCACAGCACGTGGTCGACGGCGATCTCGGTGCCGCTCCCGTCGGCGCACTTCAGCCCCAGCCGCACCCCGGAGTCGCTGGCTTCCGCCCACCGCACCGTGTGCCCGATCAGCGTGTTGATCTTGCCCTCCACCCGGGAGCGCAGCCACGCCGCGCCGGCGGGCCCGAGCGCGGTCCGCGCGGTCTGGACCCGACGATTGGCCGGCAGCCGGCGGTAGAGGTTGGGCTTGGTGGAGTAGAACCAGGTGGACCAGCCGGAGCCGAGGGTGGCCTCCGGCTCCCGCAGCCGCTGCAGCAGCGGCCGTTCCAGCGCCAGCGGCACGCCGTTCCACACCACCGCCCTGGTGCGGGCGACGATGGTGGCATCCGCACCGGCCTCGTGCAGCAGGGCGGCCGATTCCAACGCGGACTGGCCGGCTCCGATGACGGCGACCCTGCGGTCGGCGAGTACCCGGAGGTCCTCGTGGTCGCTGGCGTGGGTGCACACCTGCTCGGGCAGGGTCTTCAGGACGCTGGGCACGTACGGGAAGTGCTGTACCCCGGTGGCCACCACCACCCGGCGGGCCCGGGCGAGGCTGCCGTCGGCGAGGGTGAGTTCGAAGCCGCCGCCGGTCCTGGTGAGGTTGCTGACCAGCACTTCTTCCAGGTGCGGGACCTCCGCGCGCTGGAACCACTCGCCGTAGGCCACGAAGTTCGCCCGTGACACCGGAAGCCCGTAGTCGGCGTAGTCCCGCCCAGTCGACGAGCAAAACGCGCGCAGGGTATGTCTGCCGGCCGGATCGGAGAGGTTGGAGGCGAAGCCCTGCGACTTGAGGTACATGCCCACCGGCATGTGATCCCGCCACTGCTGCATCGGGATCCCGAACTGTCGGAAGGACACTCCGGCGGCACCCAGGTGCGCGCCGAGCGACAACCCGTACGGGCCCGCCCCCACGATCGCAACGTCGACCAGATCGTTCATGTCAGTGCCTTCCGTGCAAGTAGTGGTGTGGTAGGGGTTGGTCGGCGTGTGCTGCGCCGGAACAGGGGACGGGTGAGTGCTCGCCATCCCATGCGCAGGCACATCAGCCCAAACGGTGCGAGATCATCTTTGGCGAACCAGGCCAGCTCATCGGCCTGGCGAAACGAAGCCATCCAGGACCGGAGATCCAGGCCGGTCCGCCGGTAGGTCAGGGCGGTGAACGGGTCGTAGTTCTCCACCAGGAAGCTGCGGCCGATATCCGGTACCCCTTGCGGGATCGCGCGGCCGGTCAGGTCCAGGTGCGCGGCGATCACCACGTCGATGCCCGCGGCGTCGCGGAACAGCCGGAACTGCGCGCCCAGCCGCGGGTTGAAATCCAGCAGCTTGTACTGGCCATCCCGGGCATCGAGGCGGTAGTCGAGGTCGACGATGCCCCGGAAGCCCAGCCGGGTCACCAGCTCGGTGGCCTCACGGTGCAGCCGGGGGTTGTCGACCCATCGCCCGAGGCTGGTCAGCCCGGCGCCCGCCGGGTAGGAGCGTTCCTTGATCCCGACGAACCCGGGCCGGCACCGTGAGCTGGCGTCGCAGTAGCCGTGGAAGAAGTAGTCCTGACCGGCTGGGATGTACTCCTGCAGCATCAGCGCGGTGTCTGTGGTGTCTGTGTTGTTTTCGGAGCCGTTGTTTTCGGAGCGGGCGCAGGCCGCCCAGTAGCGGGTGAGTTCCTCGGGGGTGTGCACCAGCGTGGTGCTGCGCATCCCTCGCGCGCTCTGCGATTGCCACGGCGTGGCCAGCTTGGCCATCACCGGGAAACCCACCCGCGCGGCGAAGTCCCGGGCCTCCGTCAGCGAGCGGGGCAACGCGGCCGCCACGCAGGGCACCCCCAGCTCGCCGCAGAGCTGGTAGAGGGTGTACTTGCCGGCCACCCGCCGGGGCAGGTCGCTGGGCGGGTCGGGAAACAGGAAGTGCCGCCGCAGCTCGCCGCCGTGCTCAGCGAGGAAGATCGCCCCGGCGTCGTCGGTGGGAATGAGCACCGCGGGCTGGCCGATCCGCCGGGCAATCCCCATCAGCCCCTCGCGCACCCGCTCGGTGTCATCGGCGGGTGCCCGCCAGATCAGCCGGTCATGGAGGTAGCGCGAGCGTGCCGCCGGCGCGAGGCGGTCTTCATGTACCCCGTACACCGGCACACCCAGCCGTCCCAGGCTGCGGATCGCGCCGAGCCCGCCGTGATGCATCACATTCGGGTCGAGCTTGAGGATGACCGCCGGTGTGCTGGTATCCAGCTGTGTCGCTATCTCGGCGGCGAGCGGATGGTTCATCGGAGTCGGTCCTCACACCACGCTGCGGACCGTGACGCCATCGAAGAGGTAGGTGCCATCCAGCACGCGCGGGCAGTCCTCGACCCAGCCGTAGTCGACACCGGGATGAACCACCAGGATGATCGCCAGCTCCCAGCTGGATCCGGCTGGTCCGTCGACAGTGCTCAGCGTCCTGCCCTGCGGAGTCTGGATCTCCGGCACCAGCGGGTCGTGGTAGGCCACCTCGGCGCCGCGCTCGGCGAGCCCGTCGATGATCGGAAGCGCGGGAGATTCCCGCACGTCGCTGACCCCGGCCTTGTAGCTGACCCCAACCACGATCACCTTCGCGCCCGCCAGCGAGTGACCATCGCCTTCGAGGACTTCCCCGGCCCGGTCGACGACCCGGGTGGGACGCGCGTGGATGGATCGCATCGCCTCTTCGATCAGCGGCGTGGGCCGGCCGGTCTCGCGCAGCTGCCAGAGCAGGTAGTGCGGGTCGCACGGGATACAGTGCCCGCCCACCCCCGGACCGGGAAATGGCGCGAGGAAGCCGTAGGGCTTGGTCGCGGCCGCCAGGGTCACCTCGATCGGGTCCAGGCCCAGCGTCCCGCACACGTCGCTGACCTCGTTAGCGAGCGCCAGGGTGACCGCGCGGAAGATGTTCTCGTACAACTTCGTCAGCTCGGCGGCCTCCGGGGAGCTCACCAGGTAGACCGAATCGGTCAGCTGCCCGATCACCCGCGCGCCGTGCAGGCTGCAGCTGTTGGTGACCCCGCCCACTACCCGGGGCGTCTCGCGCTGCAGATGATCGGGGTTGCCCGGGTCGATGCGCTCCGGGCTGAAGGCGACGTGCACGTCGGTGCCCACGCTCAGGCCGCGTTGTGCCAGTGGCTCCACGAGTAGCTGCCGGGTGGTGCCGACGAAGCTGGTCGAGGTGAGGATGATCGTCTGTCCTGGGCGGGCGTGCGCCACCACGGTCTGGCAGGCGCCACTGAGGGCGCGCAGGTCCGGGACGTGATGCTCGTCCACCGGAGTCGGCACGCAGATGATCACCGCGTCGGCCTCGGCCAGCACAGCGGCGTCCGTGGTCAGCCGGAAGCAGTCATCCCCGTGCGCTTTGGCCAGCCGCGCGTGGTCGGGCTCGCCCAGGTCCACATCACCGGCCCCGATGGCGCGCACCCGCTCCGCGCTGATGTCGTATCCGGTGATCAGCGAGGCACCCCCCAGCAAGGCCAGCGCCGTCGGCAACCCGACATACCCGAGGCCGACAATCACTACCGGCCCGAGCGGAGCGCGCCCGCTCCCCGCCTTGGTCTGCCCATCCGATACGGCATACGGAACCAGGCGCCTTTCCAGCAGCCTTTCCCGTCCGTTGACCGCAAGCGACAACCGCTGACCAGCCACAACCGCCCCCCCGCGACATGTGATCTGTGCCCCGAAACAGTCGCATCTCCCCGGCGGCGGGACCTCCATCAACGGCGGTAGGCCAACTACGCCATTCGGCGGACGCCGCCCCGCCCGTTACCAATACCCGCAGGTCAGCCCGTCGCGTGCCCGGCGTGTCACGCTCTCATGCACGCTGTGTCCACACCTCGTGCCCGCGCGAGATCTGGCTATCGCCTCAGGCGAGGGGGTCGGCGGGCCGTCGAAGGCTCGATCCGGGTACTCGCGCGGCTCCCATCGCCCGCGTGAGCAGCGCTTGTGCCCGCATGAGTTCGGGATACTCCGCCCCGGGCGGGAAGCGCCGGACAACCGAGTCCAGCCGCATGGCCCAGCCCGGGGCCGCGAACCCGGCGAGGTCCAGCGCGGCTCGCAGCTCGAAAATCAGCGCGCCTTGCTGGTGCGCGAGCTCCCACGCCGCGAGCAGGGTCGCGACCGCCTCCTCGCGGGGAGAGGGCAGCGCGCGGGCCCGCATGCGGAGCCGTTCGGCCTCGTAGAAGTACACGCCGGTCTGCTCAGCGAGCTTCCCCGCCATGTCGAACCCGGCTGAAGCCCGCTCGTGCTGTCCCATCGCCGCCCGCGTGTCCGCTGCGGCCGCCAGGGCATGGGGGAGGAAAACCCGTCCCCCCGCCAGTTTCCAGCGGGCGATCTGCTGGTCAATCGTGTCCGCGGCGTCAGGGCGCCCGCCGATCCGGTACTGGGCGAGCGCCAGATAAATCTCACCGGCGATCTCCCAATGGGCGAAACCGTGCCGCTGGCCGATCTCCCGGACATCACTGGCCAGGCGGGCGGCGCTGCCGTAGTCGCCGCCGAAGAGGTGTATCCAGGTCAGGAACCTTTTCGCGTAGGCCATGCTGAACGGGCCTTGCGGGAATCGCAGCGTCGCCGCCCGGGTGATCGCCTGCTCGCCGGCGTCCCGCGCCTGCTGGGAGTGCCCGGTGATCCACAGCAGGATGGCGTGCTGGGCCAGCGCGATCACGGTGTGGTCATGCGGCAGCAGCAGCGCTTCCTCAGGATCGTCCACAGGGTGACGCTGGAAATGCTCCGCCGCCAGCTGGAGCGGCTCGCCCGCCACCCGGTAGTCCCCGGCGAAGAAGCTGACGCAACCGAAGCCGAACGCCCGC
>DASTBN010000015.1:0-2333 GCA_035712045.1 Pseudonocardiaceae bacterium | reverse complement strand
GTTCGTGCTGGTGCACCATGCGCCTACTGCGGCGGGCCGGTGCCGGGCGTGCCGGCGGGTGGGCTGGCGCGGTGGATGGCGCCGGCCGCCGGTTCCCGTCCGCGAGGGGTTCCCGAAGATGCCGACTGCACCTGATCACCTTGACTGGTTAGCCCCGCAGACGGGAGTTAGCTGCGGAGGAGGTCCAGGTCGAGGATCCGGACGTGCAGGGTGGTGCGCTGCTGGAGGGCGGCGCGCAGGGCGCGGTGCAGGCCGCTCTCCAAGAAGAGCTCACCGCACCAGCGCACGGCGTGGGGGAACAGGTCGCCGGGCAGTGTCGGATCATCAGAGAGCACCTTCTCCAGATCCACCACGGTCGCGGTGGTGATCAAGTCGGCCAGCCGCACCTGCTGAGGGGAGATCTGGGCCCAGTCCTTCGTGGAGAACCCATGGTCGGGGTAAGGGCGGCCGTGCCGGATTTCCTTGAAGATCACAGCTTGTGCCCGCCTCCCCTTCCCGATCAGGACTGGTGATCAGCTTATCGCCCACCCCGGCGCGTCCCGACGCCCGCGCACCGGGCGCACTAGACTCGGTGAACAGGGCTCTAACAGCGTCTGCCGGGTGCCCTGACGGGTCTGGTGCTGACGGTTCTGGCGCGAGGAGGTGGCGGTGAACACGGACGATCGCCGGTTCGCTGTGCTGCGTGCCATCGTCACCGATTACGTGGCCACCCACGAGCCGGTCGCCTCCCGCTCGCTGGTCGAGCGGCACCAATTCGGCGTGTCCAGCGCGACCATCCGTAACGACATGGTGGTTCTCGAGGAGGATGGCTACATCACCCAGCCGCACACCAGCGCTGGCCGGATCCCCACGGACAAGGGCTATCGCCTGTTCGTCGACCGGCTCTCCGAGGTGAAGCCGCTCTCCGCGGCCGAGCGCCGCGCGGTGCAGAGTTTCCTGCGGGGCGCGGTCGACCTGGATGACGTGCTGCGCCGCAGCGTGCGGTTGCTGGCTCAGCTCACCCGGCAGGTGGCGGTGATCCAGTACCCGACGCTGAGCCGGTCCATGGTGCGCCACCTCGAGGTGCTCGCGATGACCCCGGCACGGCTGATGCTGGTCCTGATCACGGACTCGGGCCGGGTGGATCAGCGCCTGCTCGACCTGGGTGATGTCATCACCGAAGCGCAGGTGGCGGCTCTGCGCGCGCTGCTCAACCAGGCGCTCGCGGGACGTCGGCTGGCGGAGGCCTCCGCGGCGGTGGCCGAGCTGCCGGAGCAGGCGCCGCTGGAGCTGCGCGAGGCGATGACCCGGATCTCGACGGTGCTGATCGAGACCCTGGTGGAGCATCCGGAGGAGCGGATGCTGCTCGGCGGCACCGCCAACCTCACCCGCAACGCCACGGACTTCCCCGGGTCGCTGCGTCAGGTGCTGGAGGCGCTGGAGGAGCAAGTCGTGGTGCTCAAGCTGCTGGCCGCGGCCAGCGACCCGGGCACCATCACGATACGGATCGGTGAGGAGAACGAGGCCGAAGAGATGCGCAGTACCTCACTGGTCTCGATCGGCTATGCCTCGCACGGCACAGTGCTCGGGGGCATGGGCGTGGTGGGGCCGACCCGGATGGACTATCCGGGCACCATTGCTGCGGTGCGAGCGGTAGCACGATACGTGGGGGAAATACTGACCACCCGGTGAGCGCGGCCGGGCTCAGCGACAGGCACGATATGAATACCGCGGCGAGGGCCGCGGCAGGAGGACGCCAGCGTGGCCAGGGACTACTACGCGATCCTGGGAGTACCCCGGAACGCCAGCGCGGACCAGATCAAGCGCGCGTACCGCAAGCTGGCGCGTGAGCTGCACCCCGACGTCAACCCCGAGGCGGGCGCGCAGCAGCGGTTCCAGGAGGTCACCGCCGCCTACGAGGTATTGACTGACCCGCAGAAACGCCAGATCGTCGACCTCGGCGGGGACCCGCTGGAGCCGGGCGCGGGACGCGGCGGCGGTGATCCCTTCAGCGGGTTCGGCTTCGGCGACATCATGGACGCCTTCTTCGGCGCGGGCGCACCTGGCGGCCGCCGCGGGCCGCGCAGCCGGGTGCAGAGTGGCTCCGACGCCCTGATCCGGTTGCAGCTCACCCTGGAGGAGTGCGCCAGCGGCGCCGCCCGGGAGCTCGCGGTCGATACCGCCGTGCTGTGCAACGAATGCAGCGGCTCGGGCTGCGCGCCCGGCACCCGCCCCCGGACCTGCGACACCTGCGGGGGCGCCGGGGAAGTCCAGAACGTGCAGCGGACGTTCCTCGGCCAGGTGATGACCTCCCGGCCCTGCCCGGTGTGCCGGGGAATGGGGCAGGTCATCCC
>DASTBN010000014.1:0-12220 GCA_035712045.1 Pseudonocardiaceae bacterium | reverse complement strand
CCGAAATGGGCTCAGGTGATCGAGGAAGTGGGCAACTCCAGCGCGGGCCAGCTGCTGCGGGGAGCGCCCGCGGCGCTGCGGGTCCTGGTGGGCTTGGCGTGGCGCACCTCGCCGCGCCTGACACTGCTCGCCGCCGCCGTCGAGCTGATCGCCGGGTGCGCCACCGCGTTCGGCCTGCTGGCCACCGCCGCCGTGCTGACCCAGCTGCTGGAGCAGGGCCCGACCCCGCAACGGGTGCTCGCCGCGCTCCCGTCGCTGGCGCTGGTGATGGGTTCCTACGCGGCGCGTGGCCTGCTGGAGGCGGCGGTCGGCGCCGTGCAGGCGGAGCTGACGCCGCGGGTGGAGCAGCGCGCCCAGGAGGAGCTGCACGCCGCCGTCATCGAGGTCGAGCTGGTCGCCTTCGACGACGCGGACTTCCAGGAACTGGTGCGCCGGGCCAGCGGGCAGGGGATCTCCAGTGTCCGCCAGGGGGTGAGTGACGTCGGGAGCCTGCTCACCTCCGTGGTCTCGCTGTGCGCCGCGATCATCACCGCTGGCCTGCTGAACCCGCTGCTGGCGCCGGTGGTGCTGCTGGCGGCGGCGCCCAACGCGTGGGCCAGCGTGCGGGCCGCTCGGCTGTCGTATGAGTCGTTCGTCCGGATGGTCTCGCGCCGTCGCCGACTGGGCATCACCAGCGACCTGATCACCGAACGGCCGGAGGCGGCTGAGGTCCGGGCCTTCACCGCCCAGGACGTGCTGCTCGGTGAGCACCAGCGGATCGGCTTAGCGCTGACCGCCGAGTCCGTGCGGGTGGAGCACCGCAAGACCGCCATCCGGCTCCTGGGGCGGAGCCTGGCCGGGGTGGGCACCGCGGGGGCCTACAGCGTGCTCGGGGTGCTGCTCTACGCCGGGGCGATGCCGCTGGCGCTGGCCGGGGCGGCGGCGGTCGCGATGCGCACCGCCAGCTCGGCGGTGGCCCTCACGGTGTACGCCGCCAACCGCCTGTTCGAGCAGAGTTTCTACCTCGACATGCTGGCCAGCTGCCTGGCCCAGGCCCGCGGCTATCACCGGGCGGTGTCCACGGCCGAGCTGCCCAGCGATCCCCAGGTCATCGAGCTGCGCGAGGTGTCCTTCACCTACCCGGGCAAGGACGAGCCCGCGCTGCGGGAGATCAGCTTGACGATCCGGCGCGGGCAGGTCATCGCGCTGGTGGGGGAGAACGGATCCGGCAAGTCCACCCTGGCCAGGGTGATCACCGGGCTGTACCTGCCGGACGAGGGGCGGGTCACCTGGGACGGGGTCGACATCTCCAGCGTCGATCAGCGTGCGCTGCACTCCCAGGTCGCGGTGGTGATGCAGGATCCCGTCCAGTGGCCGATGACCGCGGAGAACAACGTCCGCATCGGCCGGCTGGACCGCACCGACCCCGATGGTCTTGTGCTGGCTGGCGCCGCCGCCGACTCCGGTGCCGACGCGGTGGTCGCGGAGCTGCCGCAGGGCTGGTCCAGCGTGCTGTCCCGGGAATTCCAGAACGGCCAGGACCTCTCCGGCGGCCAGTGGCAGCGGATCAGCGTGGCCCGCGGCCTGTACCGGGACGCCCCGCTGCTCGTCGCCGACGAACCCACCGCCGCCATGGATGCCCGCGCCGAGCACGCCGTATTCCAGTCACTCCAGAAGCTCAGCCAGGCATCCAGCAACGGCTCGGGCCCGGGCCCGGGGGAGACCCGGACGACGGTACTGATCACCCACCGGCTGGCCAACATCCGGCACGCCGACCAGATCATCGTGCTTGACCACGGCCGGATCACCGAGCAGGGCACCCACGACGAGCTGATAGCAAGCGCCGGCGTATATGCCGAGCTGTTCACCCTGCAAGCCCGCGCCTACCTCGACGGCCACCTGCCCGCCCCACCTGAGTCATGATCACCAGGAAGGGGATGGCTGAGATAGGCCAGCGCGCGCTCGGCGCACCAGCCCAGGGGTTGATCGGTGTCCAGGCACAGTTTCGGTTCCGGGATCGGATCGGCGCTGGCTCGTAGCCGCCGGTACAGGTGGATGTCGCGATTCGCGGCAGAGTGGGTGGAGTCGGAGCGCAGCCGATGGGCGACGGTGCTCTCCGCACAGACACACTCGATCAGCCGCAATGGCTGCGCGATGCGGGCGGCGAACCGGCGCACCTGGGTGACCTGATACGCCCGCGTGCAGGTGCGGCCGTCGAGGATGACTACGGAGCCGGGCGCGCGGCGGAGCTGCCACGCGGCCGTGCGCAACATCGTGACCGCGCAGAAGTCGTCCTGCTCGCGGGTGTATAGCGTGTGCGCGGGGCCGAACAGCGTATGCCGGACGCGATCCTTGTCCAGCAGCAATGCGCCGCTCCCCAGACGGCGGAGGAGTTCCTGAGCCAGTGAGCTCTTTCCCGTGCCGGGCAGCCCGGCCAGCTGAACGATCACAGAAAGAAGATCTACCGGATGCCCGGTCAGTCGGTGTCCGTGTCTGAGTCGGCATCACATGGCAAGTCCTATGGCTGACGCCCGCTAGCGGCGGTTACGAGTGGCGGTTACTCGCAATACGAACCGCCGATGTAGCGGTCCGCGTCACTGACCGACGGCGGGGGCAGCGCATCAGCGTAATCCTCAGCGTCGTCGCGCGGCTGGTACCCCAAGGAGCGGGCTTCGTCCAAGGAGAATCTGGCCCGGGTGTTCGCGGAGATTCCCCACAGCACGCGGAATCCTGGGTTCGGTGCGGCTAGTAGCGCGTCCATCAGCTTGGCGCAGTCATCCGGTGAGAGCCACGTCGAGAGCATTCGATGATCTCTTGGCTTGTCGAAACAGGATCCGATGCGCACGCACAGCACGTCGATCCCGTACCTGTCGTGATACAAGCTTCCCAGCGCCTCGTTCGTCGCTTTGCTCACGCCGTAGTAGGTGTCTGGCCGGGGGAAGACATAGTCTGGCACCAGGTCATCGGAGAACGGATGGAAGCCGACCGCGTGATTGCTGCTGGCCAGGATCACCCTCGCCACACCAGCGGCGCGAGCGGCTTCCAGCACGGTGTAGGTGCCGTGGATGTTGGTGTGCAGGATGCTCTGCCAGTCTGACTCAGAGGCGATGCCAGCCAGATGAATAATGGTGTCGACGTCCTTCGCGGCATGTCGCATCGCGTCGAGATCGGTGATGTCCGCTCGCGTTATCTCGACTTGTTCGCCGAGCTCGGGCTGCGGTAACGGCGCGATATCAAGCAGCCGGAGTATCCGTCGTGGACGTGCTATGCGCCGCCGCAGCATCGTGCCGATCGCGCCAGCGGCTCCGGTGATGAGGACCCGTTCACTCACCCACCGATGCTACGCCCGAGATCGGCTAGGGAATGGGGGCATCGGCGGGGAGCCGCCGGATTGCCGGGTCGTAACGGTCGAGCTCGTCGGGCGCGAAGCGGCACAGCTTGATGGCCCACCAGAGCGAACGGCCCGCGTCACCGGCGAGCTTGTAGGAACCATCGGGCAGCAGCACCGCATAGCCGCCGGATTCGAGCGCGAGCAGCGTCGCTCGCAAGACCCCGGTGGCTGGGTCCCACAGCCGCACGGTGCCATCGGTGGCGGCGCTGGCGAGCAGGCTGCCGTCGGGGAGAACGCCACGCCGCAGGTCGGCCCGCTGATGGCGGGCATGACGTCGGCGCGGTCACGGCCGGGGATGGCCGCCGTGGCCAGCTCAGGGGCAGCGAGGAGTTCGCCGAGCCCGGACACATCCAGCAGCGCGGCCCGGTGCCACTGGCTGCCGCTGACGCGTGCGCCGGCGAGGTTTCCGCCGGCCATCCGGACGCCGGTCAGGTTCGCCTCCCGCAGGTCCGCTCCGGCGAGATCGGTGTTCACCAGCCGCATACCCCGCAGGTCCGCCCCGCGCAGGTTGGCGCCCCGCAGGTCTCGATTCGCGAGGTTCTGGCCGCGCAGGTCCACCCTGGCCAGTTCCTGCCGTTCCCCGGGACCCCAGCCGCTGCCCGATCGCCAAAGCGTTCTGCTTGGCCGTCGTGGACGCGCCCGGGTCGGCCAGCATCTCCCCCGCCCAGCGACGTGCCACCTCATGGCCGGTGAGATCACACAGGAAGTCCAGCATCAGCGGCGACATCGTCCGCTGCGCAAGGACGTCGACCACCTCCCCCTGGCGGAGCCGCTGCGCTGCGGAGTTGGCCACCAGCCACTCCATCACGGACTGGTGAACGAAGGCGAACGCCCCCTCGGGGGCGCGTACCAGGAGCGTGCCGGATCCCACCGTGTGCGCGGCCTGGTCCACGGTGTACCCGCGCTTGGCCAGCTGGGTCAGCGTGGCGCCCACCTCGGCGGTGAGCTCGGCTTCCGGGATGGTCAAGACTGTGGCCGACCACAGCCGCTGGGCCAGTGCGGTGCAGGCCGCTAACCGCTTCCCACCGTAATGCCGGGTCAGGAACTGCCGGATTTGATCCTCAGTGAAGTCTTCCAGCTCGGCGACCCTGCTGGTACTGAGCGCGGCGACCTGGGCACCGAGCGCGGTGCGGACCTGGGCGGTGGAGCGGAAGTGCTGGGTGCGGCTGGTGAGCACGACCTTGGCGCGCTCGGTCACCGCGCGGAGCAGGGTGCTCAGGTAGTCGGCGGCGTTCTCGAAGCCGACCCGCAGCTCCAGCTCATCGAATCCGTCGAACAGCAGCGCGAGGCGCCCGCTGCGGATCATGTACTTGAGCTTGGCGAGGTCAAAGGAGTCCACCTCGTGCCGCACCAGATGCTGGGCGAGCAGCTCGTCGAGGGACGGTGCTTTCTCCAGGCTGCGCAGCTCCACCAGCACCGGCAGCAGCCCGGGCAGGTGCTGGGGCAGGGTTCGGGCTAGCTCCCGGAGCAGGAACGTCTTGCCCCGCCCGAAATCGCCGAGCAGCATGACGAACCGCGCGCCATCCACGCCCAGCCAGTCGATGACCTGTCCCAGCAGGTTTTCCCGTGCGGCGGGGTCCGGGTCACCGTTGAGGAGCCGGTAGCGCTGGGGCACGTACAGCTGCGCCGGGTAGATCGGATCGGTGCCCAGCTGCGAGGCCTGACGCTCGGCCAGCGGCCGCAGGTCCACCAAGCCTTGATAGTCGATGAAGCTGCGCAGCCGGATCCCGTGGCGCCGGGCCCGCGCCAGCAGCTCGTCCGTCGCCGGGCGGCCGCTGTAGACCAGCTCAGACCGGACGGAGGGATCGGCGGAGGCGAACTGGCGGTGCACGTCCCGCACGAAGCGCTGGAGGCGCTCGTCCGTGAGGTCGCCGTCGATCACGCCGACCGGCCGCTGCTCAGCACCTCCCTCCGGCAGCGGCTGGGAGACCCGCAGGTAACCGGCTTCCGGGCGGGGAATCACGGTGGCCAGGGGAAGGGGATGGCTGGCCCGGGTCGCCTCCACCACCCGGTCGAAGAACTCGTTTTCCCGCGCGGATCCCGTGCGCCCGGGATCGGGGACGTCGGCGGGCCGGTGCCGATTCTCCTCGGGCCGGTCGCTGGTGAACGTCCCGTGGACGTGCTGAAGCGGGTGCGGTTCGTGGTGGTGCCAGTCCGAGCCGCTGGCGCTGATCCGGGTGTCCCCGATCCAGCGGCGCTGGCCTACCGCGTACTGCCGGGCGTGCCAGGTCACCCCGCCGGGGCGCACGGTGAGCAGCTGGTATTGGTTAGGGACCTCCTGCGGCCGGGCATTGGCCGTGACCGCGGCGCTGCCGGTGGAGAGCACCAGCAGGCCTGAGGAGAGTCGGTGCAGCCGCCCGTCGTGGGTATGCCCGTGCAGCAGCAGGTTCACCAGCCCGGGCTGACCAAGGAACTGGTCCAGGTCATCAGCGTCACGGAGGTTCTCATCGTCGGCGACGGCTTGGCGCACCGCGTTGTGGTGGCACCGCCCCCAGCCGCAGCCAGCCCTGGTCCCGGTACCGGGCGAGCCGGTCAGCGAACCAGCGCAGCTGATGCTCCCTGACCCAGCCGTAGTGATCCTCCTCGCGATGGCTTTCGGCCATGGTGGAGTTCAGCCCGGCCACCACCACGTTAAGATCGGGCATCTCGAACAGCGTCCACGGCTCGTCCGGGGTGAAGCTCACCCCCTCGACACCCTCGTAAAACCGCTCGAAGGCGTCGGCGAAGTGCCGCCACTTCGGCCAGTACGGCGCTACCGGCTCACACTCATCCGCTTCCTGATCCCCGAAGTAGGCCGCGCACGCCATCCGGTTGACGTCGTGGTTACCCGGGACCAGGGCCACGTGCCGGCGGGGCAGCGCCACCGCCTCGGCCAGCGCCGCCAGGAACTCCACCACCTGGTCGAACTCGCTGCGCAGGCCCCACTCGGCCAGATCACCCGTGACCACCATCAGATCCGGGCGCAACCCAGGGTCATCAGCCAGCCGGTCTAGGTCATCGTGCAGTCGCTGGAACAGGGTGTCGTGGGCCTGATCGGCCGGGGTGAGGCCGTTACCGCCGAAGATGTGCTGGGCCCCGAACTGCGGATCCGACACGTGCAGGATCGTCAGCTCGCTGACCCCGCTGGCAGACCGCGCCCGGCTGCGGGTGGACCGGGGACCGAGCACCTCCGGCCAGGCCAGCCGCAATCGATCAGCGGTGATCGCGTAGCTGTCCCGGTCCCCGGACGCTGCGGCCGGTGCGGCGCTGAGCAGGCCCACCACCCGGTTCGTGGCCCGGTCATACACCGGGCTGCCACTGAACCCTGGCTGGATCCGCAGCGAACCCTCCGCAGCCGAGTCCAGCTGGAAGTGACGGCCCCCGGGCAGCTGACCACGCACCGTGGCCGTCACCCAGGCGCCATCAGGACGCGGGGGGTTGCCGGGGTAGCCGAATACGTCGACCACCTGGCCCCGGGCCGGAAGGTTCGCGGCCAGGCGGGCCGGGCTGGCGCCTGGGGGGAGCTCCGCGCTGGCCAGTACGAGCCCGGCGATGTCGTCGCCGGTTGCCCCGGCTCGTGGGGGAGGCCACCACAGCTTCACCCGCGCGCAGCGGCGGCCGATCACCGCCCGCGAAGTCCACGGTGACCTCGTCCACCGGCTGATCCTGCGCCCTCGAGTCCCGGCCGAGCGCGGCGTTGACGACGTGCGCGCAGGTCAGGATCTGCCGTGGGCCGACCAGCGCACCCGCTCCTGCGGTTCTCCCGGTCGCGTCCAGCACGCGCACGGCGAGCCCGCTACGCGGTTGCTCACTCATCGGCGACAGCGCCCGGGCGGGGCCGTTTCCAGTGAAGGGTCACCGCGAAGTGCATCTCGCTGGTCCCCTTGGCGACCACGATCCCGGCTTCCGCACCCAGGGCGAGCCCGAACTCCACCATGGCCTCATCCGGAGACATCGCCACCATCCGGTCCAGCACCGCCCGCATCGCCGGTGTGATCTCCTCAAGCGCCTGTTCCAGGGACTGCCGCGCCCGCGTCACCACCTCACCCGGCCGGGCCGCCAGCTGCGGCAATGGTGTCAGAGCGCGGGTAAGTTGTTCACTCGATCGTGTTGCCGGAGATGATCCCACTCGACGCCGGGATTGTCAGTGCTGGCCGAGAGAATCGGGGCGTGACCGCAGCAGTGTGCGAACCCGTGGCGGCGCTCTCGGAGGATCTTGAGGGCGTGCGCGGGTCGCTGCGCGGCCTGGGGGACAAGGCGTTGGTGCAGGTGCTGCGGGAGGTGGAGGCGCTCTCCCGCCGGACCCAGTCGGTGATGCTGGATGTGGTCGCTGAGATCGATTCCCGGGGCGTCGCGGGACGGGAGGGCTTTGGCACGACCCAGCGACTGCTGGGTGGCGTTCTGCACCTGTCGATGGCCGAGGCGCGGATGCGCCTGGAGCACGCCGCGCTGGTGGGTACTCGCCACACGATCACCGGTGAGACCCTGCCACCCCGGCTACCGGCTACTGCGGCGGCGCTGGCTGCGGGGGAGATCGGCAGTGGGCAGCTGCGGGTGATCACCGAGACCATGGTCCTCATGCCCGCCTCGGTCCCCGAGCCTGCCCGGGAGCGCATCGAGGCCGATCTGGCGGGGTACGCGCGGGACTTCGACCCCCGCCGGTTGCGCATCATCGCGAACCGCATGCTGGATGTGGTGAACCCGGATGGCTCCGAGCCCGCCGGGGAGGACCCCACCCCCGCTACCCCGGCCCGGGGGGAGCTATGGCTGCGGGATCGCCGCGACGGCAGCCTCGGGCTGGAGGGCTGGCTGGACCCCGAGCACGGCAGTGAGTTCCGCGCCCTGATCGAGCAACTCGCCACCCGCCACCCCACCACCGCTGAGGGTGTCCCGGATCAGCGCAGCGTGCCGCAACGCCAGGCCGACGCGCTGATCGAGCTGGGCCAGCACGCCCGTGCCAGCGGAGATCTGCCCACCACTGCCGGGGAACCCCCGCACGTCACCATCACCATTGACTGGGATGCTCTGCGCACCGGCCTCGGTACCGCCACCCTCGACTACGGGCAGCGAATCAGCGCCGCGACCGCCCGACGGATCTCCTGCGATGCCAAGGTGATCCCCGTCGTTCTCGGCGGGGATAGCGAACCCCTCGACGTCGGCCGCGCCCAGCGCACCATCCCCCTTGGGATCCGCCGCGCCCTGGTCGCCCGCGATCGCGGATGCAGTTTCCCCGGCTGCAACCGGCCACCCGCACTCTGCCAGAGCCACCACATCACTCACTGGGCCGACGGCGGCCAGACGTGCGAGCGGAATTGCTGCCTGCTCTGCGGCATGCACCACCAGCAGGTCCACCTCCAAGGCTGGGACATCACCATCCACGGCGGACGCGTCGAATTCCGCCCACCCGCCCTCATCGACCCCCACCGCCGCCCCCTCGCCAACCCACTCCGACACTGACGTTTCACCAGCTACCGGTCTTCCGGCTTACCCTGGCCGCCCCATGAGCGTGGTCAACATTCCAGCGATCTGGTCGAGTCCGGCGGCGGTGGCGTCGAGTTTGCCGCGCATCTCGATGAATCCGGTGTCCGCCTTCTGCTCAAGGCTGCCCATGCGGCTTCGCAGGTCGACTAAGTCCTCGCGCATCGCATTGAGCAACGCGGTTGTTCTGGTCGCGGAATTCGCGGATCTCACCGCGCAGCTCTGATACGTCTCGATCGGCACCACCCGCGAGCACCCGGGCCGCTGCGGCGTCGTGCTCACTGTGCCGGACCCGTTCACTCAGCGCGGCGACCTGCGCGGCAACCCGAGCTTCAAGATCTGGCGGCTTGGTCATGCCGGGCAGCGTACCTCCGGGGGGCGACGATCCACTGAATCCGCAGAACGCGGCTGGGGTCTACGAGCGGCGCTGGCGGGCTACGAGGAGACCCAGGGCACCCAGGATGATGGCGATCAGGCCTATCCACAGAGCTGTGGGGAGGGGGCCGTTGCTGTAACGGGCTTCGGTCGGCAGGGGCGCTTCGGGATTCTCCGCGGGTTCTCCTCCCGGGGAGGACGCCGATGTAGCCACAGGAGAAGGCTCGGACCCGGTGACGAGGCGGCCCACGGGGTGGCCTGGGGGGAGCGTGAAACCATAGGTGAGCAGCCTGGCCGCTTGCTCGGACATGGACACCGGGCGCTGCTCGCCCCGCATCAGGACGACGATCAGCCGGCGCCCGCCACGCTGCGCGGCGTCGAGCTGGGTGTGCCGGGCGTCGTCGGTGAACCCGGTTTTGCCGCCTAGCGCACCGGGATAGGTGCGGAGCAGCTTGTTGTCATTAGCGACCACGAACCCCGGCTTGTTGCCGAAACCGGGGAACGGGGCTTCCCGGGTGCCGAGCAGCTCGACCAGCAGGGGGCGGCTGAGTACCTGGCGGAACGCGAGCGCCAGGTCGTAGGCCGACGCGCTCATCCCCGGGCCGTCCAGCCCGGACGGGGTGGCGGCGCGGGTGTCCCGGGCACCCAGCCGCGCCGCCAGCTCGTTCATCTGCGTAACGGTCGCGTTCACCCCGCCCATCTGATCGGCCAGCGCGTGCGCGGCGTCGTTGCCGGAGGCCAGCAGCAGGCCGGTGAGCAGCTGACGGACGGTGTAGTGGCCGCCCGGGCCCAGGCCCACCCGGCTGCCGTCCTCGTTCGCGTCGGCGTCGGTGCCGGTGACCACCTGGTCGGGAGAGAGGTGGTCGACGGCCAGCAGGGCGGTGAGCAGTTTCAGGGTCGAGGCCGGGCGGTTGCGGGCGTGCGGGTCCCTGGCGGCGACCACCTCACCGGAGTCAGCATCGGCGATCAGCCACGACGCTGCGGTGATTCCCGGTGGCGGATCGGGCGCGCCAACGGGGATCACCAGCCCGCACTCGCCCATCCGGACCCCACCGACGGGTGTCCGAGGAACCGATAGCGGGACGGGAGGCGTCGCGCCCGGCCTCGGTGCCTCGGACGAATCGATCGGTGGGGGCGGTGCGACCTGTGGCGTGCAGGCGGGCTGGGCCGTGGCGAGCGCGGCCGCTCCCGGCAGAACGGTGGCGCCCAGAACCGTAGCGCACAGCGTGGCGAGAAATACCTGTATCCGGAAGCGCACCTTCCGCACCAGCGCAGGCTAGCTGATGCTATCCGGCAGCCTCTGCGGCGGCATCGGTGTCCGCGTCGGCGGGCTTGGCCTGACGGCGGGTGCGGCGCTGGGCGGGACGGGGCGGGGGTGGCGGAGCAGTCGGCATCGGCGGCGGTGCCGCACCCATGATGAGCTCGGCGAAGGTCGCCATCGCCTCGTCCAGCTGGGTGGTGTGGCGCTGCTCGGACTCTTCGTTGGCCTTGCGGACGAACCCGAACAGCGTGTCGGCGTCGGGGCGCTGGGCCACGCTCTGCTCCAGTGACGTCAACCGTGAAGCCAGCGCGTCCAGCCGCTCGGTGAGGGAGGTCATGGAGTCCTGCGCGTTCTTGCCCGCGTCGTCCAGTTGGCCGCGCACCCCGGTCTCCAGGCTCACCAGCTGCTCCCGCACCGGGCCGTGCACGGCGGCGGGCAGCGCTTCGAACCTGGCGTCCTGGCGTTCCAGGTGGTGATCCAGGTCATCGATCCGCTTGTGCAGCCCCGCGATACGGTCCTCCAGGCCGTCCATCCGGCCGGCGACGCCCTCGAAACGTCCCGCCACGCCATCCAGCCGGCCCCCGAGCTCGGCGAAAGGCTTGGCCAGTTTGTCCACAATGGACTCGACGACCCGCCCCAACGCGACGATGGCGCTGTCCTGCGCCTCCAGCTTGGAAAGCGTCTCATCGAGCCGTTCGGCCAGGACACTGATCTCGGTGCGGTCCGGCATCTCCGAGAGGCGCTTGCGGACCGGCCCCAGCGACTCCAGCGGAGCTAGCCGGGCGTGAATCTCATCCAGCGCGTCGAAGATCTGCTGCTGCTCGCTGTCCCGGATCTCCGCAGCACGCACGAGCATGCTGCGCATCCGATCAAAGGACTGTGTTGCCGCGTTATTGGTCACGGGGTCTGGCCTTCGCTAGTCGCGTCGGGGGAGTGGTTGCGATCCTGGTGCGCGCGGATCCTAACCGCCCCCTGCGGGCGCCTCGGAAACCGGGCGACCAACTCGCGCACGGCTTAATGCACGTGCAGCCGATCCTCGAAGGCCCCGACCAGGGCCCGCCAGGCGGCCACCTCGGCGTCGAAGGGCGGGCTGGGTGCCAGCCGGGTCGGGTCCGGCCGGAGCAGGAAGGAGACCAGCCAGCCCAGCGATTCCGAGCTGGCCAGCGCCTTGTCCGCGGCGTCCGATCCAGCCCAGCGCTCGGCGTCGGTGATGAGCTCGACGGCCAGCTCGAGCTGGGCGGGGTCCACCGTCTCCGGGCCCCCGGCGAGATCGTCGGCCAAGCCGGAGAGCACGTAATTGTTGGCGTCATCGACCGCCACGGCCAGCTCCCGGTCAGCGGCTCGCTGGGTGACCCGCGACCAGGTGGACACCGCGTCGAGATCGTGCCCGCCGGGGTGCTCGGCGAGGTGGCGGACCAGCGCGCGCGGTGAGGTGAAGACGTCGACGCGCCCGCCCTTGCCGAGGAACACCGGCTCGTCGTCGAGGTAGCAGCGCAGCGTGTAATGCTCGCCGAGATCACTGGTGATCCGGATCGGGTCGATGCCAACCTCCGACCAGAACCTCAGCACGGGATCGTCGGCGGTCTCTGCACCGCCCGCCGAGGCGGCCTCGTCTGGCTCCTCGGCCGCCTGAGCCAGCTCGGCTGCGGCGGCCTTGACGGCTTCCTCGTCGACCTCGGGGCTGCGGATCAGGCCATCGACAGCGTCGATCACCGTGTCCCAGCGCTCGGCGATCACCTCGCACATCGCGTCCCACT
>DASTBN010000013.1:0-3027 GCA_035712045.1 Pseudonocardiaceae bacterium | reverse complement strand
CCCTGCCCACCCCACTGCGCGCCGCCGCGCGCAACTACCAACACGCCCTCGACCACCTCACCCAGGAAGCCGGATTCGCCGCATAAACCCAAACTTGACTCAATCAGGCCGACTTCGTCGGCCACAGCCTCTAGCAAGGTTCCTTGCCGTCCGAACCGCTCTGGTGTCGAGCTCGGGAACTCCCGGTGCGGGAGGTGGCCGACCGGGCCTGCGGCGGGATTTCGGGTCAGCTCCATATCAGGTGTCACCTCATTCTGTATGCCGAAAGGCGCATAGGTGTATGCGCCGGAGGGAATGCGGGGAATCTCGTTCCGTCCGTGTGCGTGGATCATGGGGGATGGTGGTTCGTTATACTCAGCCGGAATCGGTGCGGATCGGAGGGGGAATGGTGCGATCGGGACCGGGGCGGTGTCGATACTGCCGATGCGGGATGCCGTTGGCCGCGGACAACAGCGGATACCAGTGCGCCCGGTGCGAACGCGTGTCACGGGATAAGCTCATCGCCCCTCCCCGGGTGCCCGCCGAGTTCTGGCGGACCGAGCAGTTCAGGCAGGCCTTCGCCGCCCAGCACATGGGCCGGGTAGCCCGCGTCTATCGCGCGCATCCGCAGCACTTCGCTGCTTACGGCCCCGGCGGCATCTCGCAATCCCTGCTCGGCCAGTGGCTGGGTATAGGGCAGGCGCAGATCAGCCGGATTGAGAACGGCCCGCCGATCCGCCACCTCGACACCTTGCGGCACTGGTCGTGCGTGTTGCGCATACCGGCCGAGTTGCTGTGGTTCCGGCTGCCGCCGGAGGAGCAGCCTACGCCGAGCTGGGTGCAGAGCCCGCCCGACGCGTACCCTGACGATGAGGCCGCCGAGGATCCTGAGCGCGAGCTCGTGCTTGCCGCTCCATGGAATCATCGGGGTACCGTCGAGGCGGCAGTTGTGCTGAGCGGTGGTGATGGCCCGGTGAAACGCCGAGTGTTCCTGGCTCTGACAGGTCCGGCGTTGACCTTCCCCGCGCACCAGTGGCTGGTGCGAGAGCCGGGGCCGCTTGCGTCTGGGTTAGCCGGGCGCCGGGTGTCGGGCAAGCTGGTCGGCCGGTTCAGCGCGATGGTCGTCGAGCTGCGCCGGATGGATGACGTAGCCGGCGGCGGCAGCGTCCTCCCAATGGCGCAGCAGGCATTCAGTTGGGTCGCGGGACTACTCGACCGGGCATCCTACGACGAGCGCACCGGCCAGGGGCTGCACACGGCGCTCGCCGAACTGGGACAGCTGTGTGGCTGGTCAGCTTATGATGCTGGGCGGCACGGGCTGGCGCAGCGTTACTTCGTCGTTGGCCTGCGTGCCGCTCATTCAGCTGATGACCGGCCGCTGGGCGCCCACATCCTTGCCACCATGGCTCACCAGGCATCCCGCCATGGACGGCCAGCCGATGGGGTGACGTTTATTGAGACCGCGCTGGCTGGGACGCGGGGGCAGGCCAAGCCAGCCCTGCTCGCCGAGCTGCACATCCGGCAGGCACACGCCTTCGCCGTCCTCCACGATGCTTCAGCCTGCACGGCCGCCATCTCGCAGGCTCGCACCCAGGCCGAGCGCCTCAGGCCGGAGGATGACCCGCTGTGGCTGTACTGGTTGAACCCGGCGAATATCACCATCGGCGCTGGCCGTTGTTTGCTCCGACTCGACCGGCCCGATCAGGCGGCCGTTCTCCTCGATGAGGGAATCAACCAGCTCAGTGAGTCATTCATCCGGGAGCGGCAGGTCGACACTACGTACCTGGCGGAGGCATTGGCCCGGCCGGGCAAGCAGCGGGATCTCGACGCCGCCGCTGCGCTGGGCATGCAGTCGATTAGCTTGGCCGAGAGCCTGGACTCAACCCGGGGAACTGGCCTGCTCCGTGACCTCTCCCACCGGCTGACGCCGCACGCGGAGGTGCCTGCGGTCCGCGACTTCCTGGAGCGGGCACGCAGTCTCGTGGCGTAGTCAGGGCTTGCGCATCAACTGAAGCAGGCCAGGGCATTGGCAATGATGTCACGAGCGGGGCTGCGGCTTCCCATGCTCGATCTTGCTCAGACTGGCTGATACCCGATGTGGGGTATGGCGATCGCCCAAAGCTGATCACGGACTCGGACGCACTCAGCGACGACGGCACGATCGTCAATGATCTCGTGGCCCCGCACGATACCATCGTCGTTGAAATGTCCCACCGCCACGAGTCGGCCATCAAATAACCACCAGTCGTTTCCGCCGACTGGAAAGACGACATCGCGGGGGACAAGATGGCGTGGTAACCAACGAATGTCCTCGCCGACCTCTAGGTTGCGCGTGGTGTTGGAGTGCTCCCATCTGATGTAGTCGGTGATCGGTTCGCTGATGATCCTCACCCGGCGTACCACCTTGCCGACTTGTGTGGCGTTGCGGATTCTGGCTTGCCAGGGCTGGAACCACATAAAGTCGTCGGGCTCACCTCGCAGCCACTTGGCGAACGGGTTGTCGCCGGTGGCGGCAGCATATGTATCCCTCAGCTCCAGGTGAAAGGCGTCCCTCTCTACCAACGTTGTGATCAGCTCGTCGCGCTGCTCACTCGTGATGAGGTCCAAGATTCCTCCTCCCTCAGCCTTTGTCAGCGAGCTGATCAAGCTGTTCCTGGATGTTGGCGACGTTGTTCAGGGAGATGGAGAGGTCGCGCAGGGATTGGGGGGTCTCGCCGTAGTCGGTGAGGATGCGCCGGCTCAGGGTGAGGGATTCGGTGTAGGCGCTCAGGGCGTCCTCGAGCTGGCCGCGCTCGGCCTGGATGTTGGCGACGTTGTTCAGGGAGACGGAGAGGTCGCGCAGGGCGCTGGGGGAGTCCGGGTGGCGGCCTGTCAGCTCCCGGCGTAACCCGACCACCGCTGTAGCGGCGTCGAGAGCGATCTCGTGGTCCAGCGAGCCGGTCAGGATCTCCAGCAGGGCCACCGTGGTATCCACCTCGAGGGGGCGCTGGCCTTCCAACGCGATCCGGGCGTGCCGGGCGGCCTCAGTCAGCTCGTCCTGTTCCGCCC
>DASTBN010000012.1:0-2468 GCA_035712045.1 Pseudonocardiaceae bacterium | reverse complement strand
GGGCCGCCGGGAGCGGAGCGGGAGGCGGGCCCGGCCCGGCGGCGCGCGTGCGCGCCGCCTTGATCCCATACAGGGCAATTCGGCAACGCAGCGTGGCGAGTCTCAGGACCTGTTTGGCACTCCGGTCTCAGGAGATCTTTGACAGTGGCTTGAGATGGGTTACGTGCAGATGGGTTACGTGCGGCGGCACCGCGTCGATGTTGGCGCGTTCCGCCGTACCGACCAGAGCCGGTGATCCGGTGGCAAGCCGACCCGTACCGGAGGCGCTAGCGCCGAGGAGCGGAAGCGGCGCGGCAGCGCGGCTCAAGCCGACCACGAAGCAGGTGATGGTGCTCGCCAGTCGGTGAGACGATGCCGGTGAAGCCGCCGGGGTGAGGATGGTGCCGTTCGTCGAGCGCCGCTGCGCGTTCACTGGGTAACGGCGTGTTCGTGTGTGAAACGAACTCCGGGCAGCGCCAGGTGCTGGGCCTGACACTTGATCGTTAGCTTAGGCTGGTGGGTGTGAGAGCGCGCGGAGCTGGGAGGGTTAGTGGCGGAGTCACATTATGCGGTGATAACGACGACGGACAGCGCTGAGGCGGCTGATGAGTTAGGGCGTGGGATCGTGGACGCGCGCCTAGGGGCGTGTGTTCAGATTGTTGGGCCGATTCGTAGTATTTATCGGTGGGAGGGTGAGGTCCTCAGCGAGCAGGAATGGCAGTGCTGGATAAAGACGAGCGCCGATCGAGTGGATTCGCTGACCGAATACATTAAGAAGAATCACAGTTACGATGTGCCTGAAGTTGTGGTGCTCCCGGTCTTGGGTGGCAGCGCGGACTACCTATCGTGGGTGACCAGCGAGACGCGACCGGCGGTCTGAGCCGCGTGCTGGGTAGTTACCGGCGCAGGGTGGAGATGATGTGGTCCCGCAGTGTGCTGGTAGCGCCCGGGTCGCTGCTGGTGGCTAGCGTTGACGCCAGGGTTAAGAGCCGTTGGCGGGCGATGCTGCTCTCGGTGCGGATCGTGACGTCGATCGCATCAGGGGCGAGCGCGTTCGCGCGGTCGAAGTCTTTCGTTCGGACGGCGAAGGCTGTGAGATCGGCGAGGGCGAACGCGCGGGCTTTGTTTTCGATGGGAGATAGGGACGCGAGCAAGGAGTCAGCGGCGGTGGTCGCGTCCTTGTGGTTCAGCGCGATGTAGGTGGACACGGTGAGGCCGCCGAGCCTGTTCGCGGTGAAGAACCCGGTCCAGACTCGTTCGGTGCGGGGCCGGGCGAAGTCGAAAGCGGTGAACGCGCGTTCCAGTGCGCGCAAAGCCCCGGTCTCGTCGCCGAGACGACCCAATTCTTCGGCCTCGCGGGCCGCGATCCAGGACCGTGTCGCGGGCGCGGAGTTCCCGGGTACGCATTCTCCGGCTTGCTGGAGAAGACGGATGGCTGGTTTGATGTCGTTCCGGGAAGCGGCGAGGTAACTCCAGTACCCCAGCGTGCAGGCAGCCAGACCGCGGTCGCCGGTGTCCTTGGCGGTCCGCAACGCCGACCGCCACGCGTCCGCCGCTTGTTTCCCCTGGCCCAGGTCGAAGTACAACCAGCCGATCAGTGCATCGGTCTCGCCCCTCATGGTGATGAGGGGATCCCGGGTGGCGTCGGTGCGGGCGTTACCCAGCAAGGCCGTCAGCGTGGCGTGGTGTTTGTTGAGTGAGTCGAGCACATGTCGCGCCGGCACGGTGTACTCGGTTTCAAATAAGTCAGCGGTCCGGTCTTGCATGATCTGGATCGTGGCGGTGTCGACAGGGCGTCCCCGGTCGACTGAGTCCATCAGCCGTTGCCACGGACTTTCGGCAAGTAACCCTCCGCGAGCGACTGCGGCGGCGACAGCGACGGCCCCGGCGGCACCGGTGGCCTTCAGCAGGCTCCGTCTGCGCACGTCGTCGTCCTCGCCCTGGTCCGGGTCCTCGTTTTCGCTCTGGTCGGGCTCCCCGGCCAGGGTAGCCCCATGCGGCGAGGCAGCGGATGTCTCGGAGGGATCGGGCGAGGTCTCGAACCACAACAGGTGCGCGGGGACGTGCAGCACGCGCGCCCACTGGTCCAGTTTGATCAGGTCATGAACGGGGGTGACGGCCCGCTCGATGCGGCTGAGCTGGCCCTGGGTGATCCCCAGCCACCGAGCGAGCTGGGTTTGCTGGACCGGTGGCGTCTGCACGACGCGATAGGCCCGCAGGAACCGGCCGAAGTGACGCTCCTGGAAGGCGGCGCGAAGTTCCGGGTGTTCCCAGAAATCAGCGGGATGCGCTGGTGCCGTGATGGCCTCAGCCGACGCTGGCCCGTGTGGGCCTTGAGCGGTCATCGCGTAAATATTCAGCCCGTGGGCTGACCTGGGCTGACGCGCTGCCGTCAGCGTGCTGATGCGGTGGTCGGCGATATGTGCGTGTCGGTCACGCTGTGATCGGCTGGTGTGCGGTTTGATCTTCGGGTGCCTGAGCCGGAGGGG
>DASTBN010000011.1:0-2176 GCA_035712045.1 Pseudonocardiaceae bacterium | reverse complement strand
CGGGCCGACAGTGTTGTGTAGGTATCGGATAACGTCGAGTTCGAGGTCGGGCTTCTGTCCCTGAAGCATCCTGGACGCCCTCATCTCGGCGCGATGCTCCCGGCGGTAGTCCGTGGCGAAAGTGAAGTAGCAGCTGCCAATGAAGTAGGTCTTAATGCTGGCGCCGCCTCCTGGCTGCCAGCCGCCTTGCAGGACGGCCGACTGCATGAATGGCTCGACGGAGCGGGTCACCGCCTCGGCGATGACGCCGCTGACGTGGTCGTCCGACCACCACGGGGGCGGCGGTGGCAGTGTGATGCGGGTCTTACGAAGAACGATCGGGCGCAGCTCACCGGTCCGCCATTGCTTGATCAATGTGCCGATGCCGTAATCACGTAGCTTGATCGCGTAATCGGCGAAGCGCTTGTGGCCCGGACCCAGCGCCCTGAGGGCTTCGGCGCGGCGGCGATCAGCCTCCAGTCCGGTGTCGTCGGGAGCGACCCTGTCATCGACCGCTTCGCTCTCACTCACACCAGCCACCAGCCCGATGGGGGACAGACTCCTGTTGACCATGACAGCCTCTGGGCAGGCACCTCTGGCGGACGTTTCGCGTACGTCTTTTATCGCGATAGGTTCTGTTCCTCTGTCGTCAAATTCTGTGATGTGCATCACAGACAGGGTGGTGGATCGCCGCTCCTAGAGGGGGAACTGAACGTCCGCCACCCCGGCGGTCACCGGCTCACTGTGGAGAGAGCATGGCCGTCCCGCCCCCGCCCATTCCGCTGCCCGATCCCCCCATGCCGCCGACGCGGCGCGCGCCGGTCACCATGCGCGCCGCTGTGATCGGCGCCGTCGGCGCGCTGGTCGCCGTCGGTGTCGCCACCACCGCCGTGATGACTGGGCTCCGCGCGGTGGAGATCCTGTTCTCCACCGGAACCGCCTTCACCGGGACCGTCACGTTTCTCAACAAGATTGCGGAGTAGACACCGACTGGGCCGCGTGAATGCTTCGATCGCCGAGGCTAGCCCGGCCCCGAGGACTCGATCCGCAAGATCGCCGAGATCGCGGCCACGTTCACATAGACCACGGTCGGCATCTTTGTGAGATCGCTGCGAACGTGTTGCGCTAGGCCGCCGCAACTGAGCTCCCGCTCTCGCGGGCCATCGGCCATGCCGCAGGATGGACCGGCGTAGAGGACACCAAAGAACACCCGGACGGCGGGCAGCGGAGCACCCTCGCCGTGTCCACCCAGCAATTCGCCGCGTTCCTCACGGCCCTCACCACCGGGCAACTAGCCCGGTAACCTGCCCGCCGAACCCAGCGGAACGCCCCGGCCCAGACCTGGTGGGCCGGGGCGTTCTTATGGGCACCCAGTTCACGATGATGCCGCACCCGCCCTTCACACGCCACAACGGCCCGGCACCAGGGCCGCGTCGACACGCAGCTGCCAGGACCCGAGGCCGCGTCACCATCGGCCACTCTGCGGGACCGGCCCGCAGAACACTGGGCCGGATTTGAGGCGGCGGCCCCTAGTCCCTGACCGGTGGTGGTGGGCTGATCCCCTAATGGGGGGTGGGGGGGACCCGGTGTGATCCCCGATGTCTGGTCGTGGTGGTGGGCATAGTTTTCATCCCGCACGGCGGGAACGGAAACACCGGCCGTATCGAGTACCCGTAGTGAATACCCGAGGAGCGTGACGATCATGACCATGACCCAGAGCCTGCTGGATTTCATCCTGAACCTGCTATCGGATGGTGGCGCGAAGGCCGCGTTCCTGGCGGATCCGGAGCGTGCCCTGGCTGATGCGGGGCTCAGTGATGTGTGCGGTGAGGATGTTTCGGACGCGATGTCGTATGTGGCGGAGTATCATCCGGTGAGTTTTGTGGGGGCGCGGGAGTACACGGTGGGTAACAACGCGGTGGCCCAGCACGCGACCAGCGGTGCCCCCGAGGGCCCTCGGGGGGAGTGGCATGGGGACTGGCATGGGGATCCGCACGCGAGCGCGGTGCAGCAGCTGGAGTACATCACCAACAACTATTCTTACGCCGACAGTCACGACACGGTGATCGATAAGTCGGTGAACCAGACGGTCTGGAACAAGGGTGTCTTGGCGCAGAGTTTCGATGATCACTCGGTGACCGCGGCCGATCATTCCGTGGCCGCGGGCCGGGATATCAGCGGTGAGGTGGCTAATGGT
>DASTBN010000010.1:0-10406 GCA_035712045.1 Pseudonocardiaceae bacterium | reverse complement strand
CGGGTCTACCGGGCTCGGTGGCAGGTGGCTGATGCCGGCGTTCACGCGGCTGCTGTGGGTCGCCGCTGAGCGTGACTTCGTCCCAGCCGACGAACCGGACGGGATCACGGTGATGGACTCGTGGCTGGTGGAAAATGGCCGGATGCGGGCTTTGTCCGCGCACATTCGACGCTTCCGCACCGCGTGCACCCGGATGGCGGTACCAGGCGAGCAGAGCACCGAGTTTGTTCACGCGAGCGTGCGACGTATCCCCGCGTCGGGCCGCTGGTTCCCCCGAGTAGAACTGGTCCTGACCCAGGGAACGCCCCAGTTCCAGCTGTGGATCAGACCCGCCCCGCCGCGCGGTGACACGGTACGGCTCTGGATCTCGACGGAGCCGGACCAGCGGGTGCATCCTTCGGTCAAGGGGGCGGACCTTGATTATCTCGTCGCGCTGCGCAGGTCGGCTGCGGCGGCTGGCGCCGACGAGGCGCTGATCCTTTCCCCTGATGGCCGGGTCAGGGAGGGCGCATCGACCAGCGTCTTGTGGTGGCGCGACGACGTGCTGTGCGCTCCGCCGGAAACCTCCGCAGTGCTCCCCGGAGTCACCCGGGCTGTCCTGCTGGGTCTTGCCGCAGAGCGGGGTATCCGGGTCGAGATCGAGGAGCCGAAGCCACACGACCTGGCTGGCCTCGAGGTGTGGGCGGTCAACGCCCTGCACGGGATTCGCTCCGTGCGCGGCTGGGCCGGCACACCCATCGATGCCGGCCCCGCCTACCGGGCCCGGCGGTGGAACTCGCGGCTGGACCGTCTGGCGGTACCTGTGATCTCGGACCGGATCGAGACGGCGTGAACTTTCCGCCGATGACGAGCGCCGGACATACCCGGATCGCGTCGCCGGGAGTGGCGCTGGGCGTCTCAGAACTTTCTCAGCCGCAGCGGGGCAGCATCAGAACCAGCACCGCGTCGGCGGGAGGAAGCGATGAAGCTCACAACGGTGGCATTGGCAGCGGCGGCGGCCGGTGCGATCGGTCTTGGCGCGCTGGCGATACCAGCGGGAGCCGACTCACAGCCGTCGCTGCCCCCGGTGTCTCCGGAAGATCTGGTGGCCTCGGTACTCACCGCCAGGGCCCCCGCACTCGGCGGCACCGTTGTGGTGCACAACGCACTGGGCCTGCCTCCGCTGCCCGATGTGGCGGGCCCGCTGGCCCAGCCCCTGCTGACCCAGCCTGAGTCAAGCTTCCGGATCTGGGCGGATGGGCAGGATCATGGCCGGCTGGCGCTGCCCTCCCGTAACGGCGAGCAGGATTTCATCGAGGACGGCACGACACTGTGGCACTACGACTCCGCCTCGCGCACCGCGACCGCCCTGAAGCACGGCACCAGACCGGCCCACCGGCACGAACCGGTGGCCGACCCCGCTCAGGCGGCCCGGGAGATGATCGACGCGGTGCGCAAGACCAGCACGGTGAGTGTGGATGGCACCGGCACGGTTGCCGGGCGGCCCGTCTATCAGCTTGTCCTCACCCCGGCACCAGCCGAGCGGACCCTGCTGCGTGAGGTGCGCGTGGCGGTCGACTCGGCCCAGCGGATACCGCTGCAGCTCACCGTGCTGGCCAACGGCTCCCCCGACCCGGCGCTGCGGATCGGTTTCTCCGATCTGACCGTCGGCCCGCAGGACCCCGCGTTGTTCCACTTCACCCCGCCCGCCGGAGTCACGGTCACACGGCCGGAACACCAGCCGGAGGCTGGCCCGCGACCCGGCGATCACGGCGAACCCGCGATCCGCACCCAGGGCGAGGGGTGGGATACCGTGGTGCTCGGCCAGCTCCCCCCGGCACAACCAGGAAAGAGAGCGGACCCGCTGGCCGTGTTCCAGCGGGTCGCGCAGCCGCTCAGCGGGCCCTGGGGCCAGGGCTGGGTGGTGCGGACCGCTGTGGTTACCGTGCTGGTCACCGCTGATCGGCGGGTCGCCGTCGGCGCGGTGCCTCAGCAAGTGCTCGAAGAAGCCCTCACCCGGTGACCGCCGGGCCATCCGAGCCAGCGATCCGTGTCCGGGGACTGCGCAAGGTGTTCGGCGCCACGGTGGCGCTCGCCGGTGTGGATCTCGACGTCCCGGCTGGCGCGGTTCTCGGGGTGCTAGGCCCCAACGGCTCGGGTAAGACCACGATGATCCGCCTGCTGCTGGCGCTGTCCCGGCCCACCGCGGGCACAGCGGAGCTGCTCGGCGTCCCGGTGCCAGCTCGCGCCGGGGAGGTGCTCCCGCACGTCGGGGCGCTGGTGGAGGGTCCCGGTTTCCACCCGTTCCTGTCCGGCCGGGAGAACCTGCGCCGGTGCGCGGCGGCCGAGCCGCTGCTGGCCTCCCGGGAGATCCCCGGCGCGGTGGACCGAGCCCTGCACCGGGTGGGCCTGGCCGGAGCCGCGGCGGGACGGCGATATCGCGCCTACTCGCTGGGCATGAAGCAGCGCCTGGGGCTGGCCGCGGTGCTGCTGGTGCCCCGCCGACTGGTGGTGCTCGACGAACCGACCAACGGCCTGGACCCGGCGGGGACCCGGGATGTCCGGCGGATCATCGCTGAGCTGCACTCCGGGGGCGCCACCGTGCTGGTGTCCTCCCACCTGCTCACCGAGGTGGAGGCGACCTGCACGCACGTCGCGGTACTCGACCGCGGATCCCTAGTCATGGCGGGCGAGCTGGCCAGCCTGCTCGACGGCGAGGCACCCGCGCTGGACATCCGCACCCCGGATGCCGCGCTGGCGCTGCGCGCGCTGCGGGCCGCCGGGATCGGCGCCGCCGCCTGCCCGGACGGCGTGCGGGCTGAGCTGGCCGGGGCCGACGCGCCCAAGGTGGTGGCACTGCTGGTGGAGGCGGGTGTCGCGGTGCACGAGGCCCGGCGCTGGCGAACCGGGCTGGACGAGCTGTTCGCCCAGCTGACCGAGGAGAACGTGCGGTGACGGCCATGGTTTCCGGTGCGGTGCGGGCTCCGCTGCGCCGGCTTCTGCGCAGCGAGCTGCGATGGATCCTGCGCCGCCCCAGGACCCAGATCGCGCTGGTTCTGCTCGCGCTGGTCCCGGTGCTGATCGGGATCGGCATCGCGGTCGCCGGTTCACCGGGCGGGGGGCTGCTCAGCCAGGTCGCCGGGAACGGGCTGGTGCTGCCGGTGGTGGCGCTGTCGGTCACCCTGACCTTCCTGCTGCCGCTGGCGGTGGCGATGTCCGCCGCTGACGCGCTCGCCGGGGAGTCCGCGCACGGCACACTGCGCGCGCTGTTGCTCGCCCCGGTCAGCCGGGCCCGGCTTGTTCTGGTCAAAGCCATGGGCGTGCTCGCGGTCGCGGTGATCGCGGTCACCGCGGTGGCCGTGGCCGGCGCCGTCACCGGCCTGATCCTGGTCGGCCCCTCCGGCCACGGAATGCTGACCCTCTCCGGCACCGAGGTCGGGCCAGGCTCGGTGCTGCTGCGGGTCTCGCTGGCCACCGCCTGGACCGTGGTTCAGCTCAGCGCCGTCGGCGCGGTGGCCCTGGCGGTGTCCTCGGCCACCGACCACCCGCTGGTGGTGCTCGCGTCGGTGTTCGGCGGGCTGATCGTATTCGGGATTCTCTCCACGATCCCCGCCCTCGACTGGCTGCAGCCCGCGCTGCTCACCACCGGCTGGTTCGCGATCGTCGACGTGCTGCGCGATCCCCTGCCCCTGGACGGACTAGCCACCAGCTCTCTCCGCGCCGCCTGCTACCTCGTGATCGGCCTGGCCCTGGCCCTCGGCAGAGCCCTCACCCGCGAAGCCTGATCCCTCCCCGCTCCGGCATGTCCTGTGATCGCGGCCAAGGACATCGCCACGCTCGTTGACGTAGGTGTCCAGGATGTCGGCGGCGGCCCGGACGTCGGCGTCGAGTGGCCGGTCCCGTTCGATCGGCTCAACGACCGTGGCCAGTGCGTCGATCAGCTCGGCGCAGCGGGGGGCGGTGGCCCCGCCAGGACGCAGATAGGCGGCTTGGCGTAGCGCGACCGCGAGGGAACCGTGCAGCCACCGCAGCAACCGGACCTGTTCCAGCGCGGTCAGCGCGGCTTGCGTACCGAAGGGGACGACGTCCTGGTTGTGCAGACTGGTTGGCACGCCCTGCATGCTGGCGGGGGTACAGGCGCGGCGCATGGCCACGACCATCGCGGTGGCCGCCACTTGCACTCCCTGCACCGCGTGCTGCTCACCGGGGTGGGGGGAGAGCATCGGGGGTAGGCCACTGTTGCGGTGCGGGTCGACTAGCAGATCCAGTTGACGTTCGGCCAGGTTCGCGGTCTGCGTGGCGATGATCGAGAGCAAATCCGAGGCGAACGCGGCAGGCTGGCCGAAGAAGTTGCCGCCGTGGGCGATGAGGTTCTCCTTGGGGAAGAACAGCGGGTTGTCACTGACCCCGGCCAGATCACGGCCCACGACCTGCTCCGCCCAGTCCAGACCAGACTGCACCGCACCCAACAACTGCGGGACACACCGGATGCTATAAGGCTCCTGCAACGCCCGCTCACCCGTGGGCACCGTACCCTCCAACCAGTACGCCAGCCGTTGCCCGGCCCGCACCGTCTCCGGGTGCCCGTAGGCCGCCAGCAGCGGCGCGGCCAGGAACCGCGGCGCGGCACCGACCAGATCACACAACACCGCGCTGAGCAGCAGCCCGACCTCGTGCGAGCGGCGCAGCGAGGCCACCGCCAGACCCGCCGCCGCCGTGGTCACCGACGTGCCATTGACCAGCGATAGCCCATCACGGCCCGCCAAGGTCAGCGGCGTGAGCCCGGCCACGGCTAACGCCTGGGCCGCCGGCATCCGCGCACCCTCGACATAGGCATGGCCCACCCCACGCAAGCTCTGCGCGATATGACCCAACGGCACCAGATCACCACTCGCACCCACCGACCCCCAGCAGGGCACCGCGGGCGTGAACGAGGTCGCCAGCATCGCCCGTAACGCCTCCAGCACCCCTGCCGAGATCCCTGAGACCCCCCGCGAGAGCGCCCACAATCGGACGAGCACGGTGGCCCGCACGACCTCCAGCGGCAGGTCGGGTCCCTGGCCCGCAGTCAGATGCCGCAGGGCGTTGTCGCACTGATCCGCGTGGTCGGCGCGGCCGCTGAAAACCATGAGCGGCCCGAAACCGGTGGTCGCGCCATACACCGGTTCCTCCCCCAGCAGGCACTGCTCAACAAACTCACGCCCCCGCCGCACGAGATCCGCAGTCCACTCGGTCACCACCACCGTGACCGGCTTCGCCGCGTGCTCCAACATGATCGGGGTGAGAGGAACATCCGACTCAAGGGTGTCGGGGGCATCGACGGCAGGTGCCAGTATCATGGTGATTTCCTCGGGCTACGACCGATATCTCCGGCCTGGGCTAACGGATTCCCTTTCGCAAGCGAACCGGCCCGGCCGGTCAACCACCGGCCTTCCCCGACGTTAGCCGGACGAACCACCAACCCGAGCCGATCGGCCCGCGCAGACCGCGTGCATTCATTTCCCGTTTCGACAAGCGTCACAGCTTTCGCGGGCTGCGCTTAAGCAACGGTGACTCCACCCGAGTGAGGAGTTCGTGAGACCCGAGTGAGGAGTTCGTGAGATAGCGCTCCTGGTGACCGGCGTATCTGGCCACGTCGGCGATGCGGTGCTCCGCGAGCTGGCCGGCGCAGGCGGCCGACCGCAGCGACATGCACGCCCAAGGCCCCGCGAGGCCACCCGCCGGGTTGGACCACGACGACCGCACCAGGTGGTCGCCGGAGCCCACAGCCCGACCCGGGAGAATAGCGGCATGACAACTCTGCTGGACCCCGAGCGGGTAACGGCCGCCTTGAACAGGCTCACCGACTGGCGACGCGACGGCGACGGCATCGTCCGCACCGCCAAGTTGCCCAGTTTCCCCGCAGCGATCGAGGCGGTCCGCGCGGTCGCCGGGATCGCCGAGGAGCGCAATCACCATCCCGACATCGATATCCGCTGGCGCACCGTGACATTCCGCTGCAGCACCCACTCCGCCGGCGGGATCACCGATCTAGACATCGACCTAGCCACCCAGATCGACCAAATATTAGCCGATCCCTCCCGATATGGGGACATATCGGGGTAACGGGAGGCCGCCGCGCCCCGATATGTCCCCATATCGGGGCGCGGTCAGACGACGAGGCGGTGAGGGACGCCGCTTGGGGCGTGCGGGAGCAGGGTGGTTGCGGCCTGGGTGAGGATCTCGACGGCCCGCTGGAGCGTGTCGGGCGGGTGAATAAAAGGCAGCCGCAACCGGTCGGCGAAGGCGTGACCAGTACCGAACCGGGGTCCCGCCGCCAGCCGCAGGCCACGCCGCTCGGCGGCGTCGACGAGGGCGTACGACACCGGCCCCGGCAGCCCGCACCACAGCACTAAGCCACCTACCGGCACGGGTACCCGCCAGTCGGGCAATGCCGTCCTCAGCGCGGCGACAAGGACGTCCCGCTGGGCCCGTAACCGGTCGCGATGCGCGGGCAGGGTGGCCCCTGCGGCGTCGAGCAGGTGGCAGGTGGCGAGTTGCTCGAGCACTGGCCCGGAGAGGTGAGTCCGGGCCACCGCCGCGCACAGCCGTTGCGTGAGGGAGGCTTCCGCGCGCAACCAGCCGATTCGCAGGCCGCCCCAGAAGGCCTTGCTCACCGTCCCGGCGGTGATCGCCCGGTCGGCACGGGCGAACGCCGCGTAGGGCGCGCCGGACAGCGTGTCCAGGCCGAGCTCGGCGAAGGTCTCGTCGATCAGCGCCACCGTGCCCGATCGATGCAAACCGGCAGCCAGGCGCGCCCGCTGCTCACCGTCGAGCAGGACACCAGTGGGGTTCTGGAAATCCGGCATCAGGTATGCCAGCCGCGCGGAGGTCTGGCGGGCGGCGCGGCCGATATCAACAGCGACGGCGGCGGTGTCTGTGGCATCGATGGCGACCGGTACCGTGCGGGCGCCGGTGGCGCGGATGGAGTCCAGCGCCTGTGGGTAACTGGGATGCTCCACGATGACCCGGTCACCCGGCCCGACAAGCACCTCGAGCGCGACGCTGATCCCGTGCAACGCGCCGGCCGTGATGAGCACCTGCTCAGCGGTGGTGGGCAGGCCGCGGTGGGTGTAGCGCTCGGCGATCCGCGCTCGCAGCTCGGGCAGGCCAGCGGGATGGTAACCATGACCGGGCAGCAGCCGGGGAAGATCGTTCAGCGCTGCGGTGAAGGCCATGGCGATCTCGGGTGGGGCCGCCGGCGCGGCGTACGCGAGGTCGAGGACGCCGACGGCGGGTGGCGCTGGTACCCAGACACCGTGTGCCGGACCCGCTGGCAGTGTGCTCCAAGTCCCGGCGCCTTGCCGGGCGCTGGCCCAGCCCTCCTCACGCAGCCTCCGGTAGGCGGCCGTGACGGTGGCGCGGCTGCACCGCAGGGTGGCGGCGAGCTCCCGTTCGGCCGGGAGCTGGATCCCCACCGCCAGCCGACCATCCGCGATGAGCAGCCGGATACGCCTGGCCAGCGCCGCGTAACGCGGCGGGCGTTCGCCCGCGAGGCCGCCCAGCAAGCCAGCCAGCCGGGACGCGGTGAGCGCGGTCATGCCACCCATTCTGCATTGGACCGCAACTAGAGAGCCAATTTTCCCGCACACTGGCGAAGTGAGACCAACACCGGCGCTTCGTTCATCACAGCTGCCACGGCGGTTCAGCCAGCTCCTGGCCGGCCTGGTGCTCTACGGCGGCTCAATGGCGCTGCTGATCCGTTCCGGGCTCGGCAACATGCCCTGGGACGTGCTCCATCAGGGCCTGGCCTGCCAGCTGCGGCTTTCCCTCGGCACCATCACGATCGCCGTCGCCGCCGCCGTGCTGATGCTCTGGATCCCGCTGCGGGAGAAACCCGGGATCGGCACGATGTGCAATGTCGTTGTCATCGGGGTCTCCGTGGACTCAGCACTCGCCGTGGTTCCCGCGGCTGGCACGATGTCGGCACGCGTCCTCTTCGTCGGCGCCGGCGTCGTCCTCAACGCGGTGGCGACCGCTGCCTACATTGGCGCCGAGCTGGGCCCGGGCCCCCGTGACGGCCTGATGACCGGCCTGGTCCGCCGGACCGGCGCCTCGGTGCGCCTGGTCCGCACGACGATCGAGATCACGGTGGTCACGGCCGGATGGGTGCTCGGCGGCGCCCTCGGTGTCGCCACCGTGCTCTACGCCCTGGCTATCGGCCCGCTTATCCAGCTGCTCCTCCCCTACCTCACCGTTGGCAGCGGAGGTCGAGGGCGGGACATCTTTGTCAAACCGCGACATGGAGGTTGACGCCAAGAAGCACGAGGGGCCACAGCACAATTGCCAGGACAAAAGAGAGTAGATTCCCCAGGCTATGGATCTCGTATCCGTTAGTGAGCGCCACGACCGCGCCGATTATCAAATATAACGCACCTCCGAACGAAATTCCATACATGATTTCTCCTAAGATTCCAGAAATCGTGAGATCGGCAGGTGAGGATTGACGCGCCCAGCATTCCCACAATGACACGATGCGGCCACCGGCATCCACGCGCGTGCACGCGGTACACCCCAGCCGATCCGCTCCGGCACGGCACCCCCTCGTCGTGTACAGAGTGTAATACACCGACGCCGGATACCGGAATGCCACCGCTGTGAGCGGCACAATCCCGCCCCCGCCAGGGCCCGGCGCAGCCGGGCCGTCACCGTCACCCCGGGCCAGCCGCCGGGGAGCTGAGCGCGACGGCGATCTCGGCCAGATGCCTCAATGAGTTGCCGTGACTTCGGTCTCGGACTCGCCGACCGGGGTCAGGTCGTAACGCCAGACCCAGCCGCCGAATGTGAGATCACCGTCGCCCGCGATATCCTGGCCCGGCTCCCAGGAGATGGCGCGCGCGGGCTCAAATACCCTGACTTTGTTCGCCATCTCATAATTCCCGTCCGGGTGGTTGTCGTGGTACATGGCCATCCGGAAGATCTGGCCCTCCTCGGTGAGGAGCTCGCCGTCGAGCGGGTCGCGGACCCAGCCCGTGCCGTCGATCGCCGCATGATTCATGGGGTTCGTGAGGATCGCGAACACAATCTCCGCTGGAGCTGGTCACGGCTCACGACCCGCTGACTCGCCGTTACCACTGACCGTGGCTCGCGTTAGCCCACAGGTGCTGTGGGTATCTATGCGGAGGGGAGAGTTGACGATCTGTCACCAAGCTCGGGCGGCGGCCGCAGCGGGGACCGTGATCGCCGCGGTCGTGGTGGGAATGGCGGCGCCGGAGCCAGCCCACGCCGCTCAGCCCGGCCAGGCACGCCGGGTTTCCGCGCTCACCGGCGCGGAACCGCCGAACACGACCGAGGCGCGATACCAGGTGAAGGGCACTGACCTGGGGATCATGTGGGCCGATGATCGAGGCCAGATCCTGGCCGCTTTCGGGGACACCTTCGGATCCGCATGGGCGGGTCCCGGCACTGAGATCAGGGATCCCGCCGCGAGTGACTGGCGCTCGAACACCCTCGCCCACAGCGGCGATCACGACTTAGCCGATGGCATGTCGCTCACCGACTTCGTCACCGACCGCGCGGGCCATGCCAAAGAGTTGCTGCCATCCCTCAAGCAGGACGACGTCGAGATCAGCAAGATTCCGACCGGCGGCGTGAATGTCGGCGGGCGTAATTACCTCGCCTACATGTCGGTCCGCCATTTCGGCCAGCCTGGGCAGTGGATAACAAATTACAGTGGCATCGCGTATTCCGATGACGGCGGGCAGAACTGGATCGCCGACCCCCGCACACTCCGGCCCAATACCTCGGCTTTCGATGACAAGTTCCAGGTGATCGCCTACGCCCGGAACGACGGCTTCGTCTACGCCTTCGGCACCCCAAATGGCCGTTCCGGTGACGCGCATGTCGCCAGGGTGCCCGAACAGCGACTTCTCGACGTCTCCGCTTACGAGTACTGGACCGGGACAGCCTGGCAGCACGGCGCCAGTGCGATCGCGGCCCCGGTCCTGGCTGGACCCGTCGGCGAACTGTCGGTCCGCTACGACCAGGCACTCCGGAGCTGGGAAATGATGTACCTGGACCAGCCACGCGGGGCGATCGTGGTCCGGCTGGCTCAGCAGCCAACCGGGCCCTGGGGCGCACCAATTCCAGTCGCCGCCTCCGATCAGTACCCGGCCCTCTATGGCGGTTTCCTCCACCCGGACTCACGCGGCCTGGACATCTATTTCACCATGACTCAATACGACCGCTACAACGTCTCACTCATGCATGCCACACTGCCGGCCAGCGGAAACACCGCACAAGCACCCTGACGCCGTGCTCATTCCTCACCCCGCGATGACGGTCCCGGTGACCGTGAGTTCGCGGAGCCGGCCGGTGTTGTCGAACGACCCGAAGCCCACCCGCCCGGAGCGGAATGCGGTGTCTTTAGCGGTCATCAGCGGTGTGCG
>DASTBN010000009.1:0-6536 GCA_035712045.1 Pseudonocardiaceae bacterium | reverse complement strand
TCGCATAACCAATCGTCAGTTCGCGCGTTAATGCACACGACAGGGTTGGGACATGTCGCGGTCAGGGTTGACGCGGCTGGTGGGTCGGGAGGTGGTGGACGTGGCCGAGCGAGCTGAGCGGGTCGATTTCGTGCCCCTATCGCTGGAACCCGGCGAGGTGGCGTGGACTGTTCCTGGCCGCCCAATGGCGGCGCCGAGGGGGGACTGGCCTGGCTCGGTCACGCCGATCCCCTCAATTCACGCCCGCCAGGACTTTCCACTCCAGATCCCCTTGCCGGACTCGCCCGCGCTGGTCTGCGCGGCGGGTGTCGTCGTCCAGGCCAACCGGGCGGCGGCTCAGCTCGCTGGCCAGTGGTTCCCCGACTCGCTGATCGGCCTGCCGCTGGAGAGCCTCCTCAGAGGACTCAACGCTTCGGATACCGGAGCCGAGTTAATCGGACCCGATGGGGCGGCGGTACCGGTGCGGGTGACCCGCTGGACGGTGCCGGGAACCGATCTGCTCATGGTGTTCCTGGTCGACATCTCGGATCTGTGCCCAGCGGGCCGCGCCGCCGGCCGCCCCCCAGATACCAGCGATCTCGCCCGGGAGCACGACCGGCTCCTCCAGGCGCAGCGGATCGCCCGCATCGGGAGTTTCATCTGGGAGTGGCCCGCCAATACGATCATTCACAGCCCCGCTCTGGAGGAGCTGTTCCACGGCCGCCGTGTTGATGGTGACTTCTTCCGCCAGGTCCACCCCGAGGATCTGCCCCGGCTGTGCCAGCGGGCGCACGAGCTGGCATCGGATCCCGGCGCGGGCCCGCTGGAAGTGGAGTTCCGGGGGTTACCCGAGCACGGTGAGACGCGCTACCTGTGCCGCATGCAGGCCGAGCCTCCCGAGCCCGGGGAGCCCCCGAGGCTGGTAGGCACCGTACGGGACATCACTCAGGAGCGCGCGCTGGAAAGAGCGCTGCGTGCCGAGCAATACCGGCTGACCCAGGCCCAGCGGGTGGCCCGGATCGGTACCTGGGAGTGGGATCCGGGTGCCGACCTGCTTGTGTGGTCCCAGGAGATGCAAGAGCTCTGCGGGGTGGCGCTGCGGCAGAGCACCTACCAGAGCTTCCTGTCCGTGGTGCATCCCGATGACCGGGAGTGGGTGGACGGCCTGCTGCGCCAGCTCGTCATCGACCAGGCACCGGTCACCTGCGAGCACCGTGTGCTGCGGCCCGACGGGGTGACGCGTATCTTCCGCTGTCACGGGGCGGCCATCGCCGACGCCTCGGGCGGCGCCCGGCTGGTCGGCATTGTGCAGGACGTCACCGAGCAGCGGGCGGCCGAGACCCGGATGCTGCGCTCCAGCCAGCGTTTCGCCGACCTGGTGGCGATCACCCCGGTGGGCATCGGGATTTTCGACGACAACGAACGGCTCGTCGACGCCAACGAGGCGCTCTGCAAGCTGCTGGGCTATGACCTGGAGACTCTGCGGGGAATGACGTCCGAGGCGCTCACCCACCCCCGCGAGCGCTCCCGCCGCCTGCGCCCGCAGCGCACCCCCCACGGCGCCCGGTCCGAGAGCTACACCGAGCCGCAGCGGATGCTGCTGCGAGCCGATGGCGATCCGGTGTACTGCGAGCTGCACGTCTCGGCATCCGTGCAAGACGATGGCCAGCGCTTCCTACTGGTGATCTTCACCGACATCACCGAGCGGCGCCAGGTGGCCGAGGCGCTGACCTACCGCGCCACCCACGACGAGCTCACCGGCTTGCCCAACCGGGCCGCGATCAAGGACACCGTCACTGAACTGCTCGCCTGCGGCTCGGACCTCGCGGTGCTGTTCTGTGATATCACCAACTTCAAGCGGGTCAACGACGCGCTGGGCCACGAGGCGGGCGATGAGCTGCTGATCGCGCTGGCGCAATCCCTCCAGGACGGGCTGCCCGAAGGATGCACCGCTGGCCGGCTCCATGGTGATGTTTTCGTCGTGACCTGCGCCGATGTCAGTGCCCAGGGCGGCATCGGTGCCCTGGCCGCCCGGGTCTCCGGGCTGCTGCACACCACGATCGCGGTGCGTGGCCAGGTGATCCGGGTGTCGGCGGCGGTGGGGGTGGCCGTGCCGGATTCGCCGGCCAACACCGCGCAGGACCTGATGCGCTTCGCCGACGCGGCCATGTTCGAAGCCAAGCGCACCGGCACCGGGCACTGCGCGACGGCCGACGCGGCACTGATCGCCTCCGCCGATCAGCAGGTGGAACTGGAGTGCGAGCTCCGGGAGGCGCTCGCCCGCGACGAGCTCCAGGTGAACTACCAGCCCGTGGTCAATCCCGAGGGTGTGATCATCTCAGCGGAGGCGCTGATCCGCTGGCCGCATCCGGAGCGCGGAATGCTCACCCCCGGCGTGTTCCTGCCCGTGGCCGAGCGGGGCGGCCTGATGCGGGAGCTGGACCGCTGGGTGCTGCGGGCCGCGCTGACCGAGGCCCGCGACTGGGTCTCCTGGGACGGGCGCCCGGTGTCCGTCGCGATCAACCTCGCCGATCCCGGTGAATCCGACTTTGTCGCCACCATCGCCAACGCGGTGGCCGAAACCGGGCTGCCCTGGGAACGCCTTGTGCTGGAACTGCTGGAAACCACGCTGATCGACCTGCCCGACGCCACCCGCCAGGCGATGGCCGAGCTGGCCGAACGCGGCGCCCGCTTCGCGGTCGATGACTTCGGCACCGGCCAGTCCTCCCTGGCCCGCCTCAAGGAACTGCCCGCCCAGATCGTCAAGCTGGACCGTAGTTTCGTCTCCGGCGTCGAGGCCGACCCCTCAGACTTCGCGGTCGTCCGCGCGGTGGTCGAGATGGCCCACGCGATGGACCGCCTCTGTGTCGCCGAGGGTGTGGAAACCGCCGCCCAGTTCCAGCTGCTCCGCACCTTGGGTGTAGACGCCTACCAGGGCTGGCTGTTCTCCCGCGCCGTCCCCGCCGCCGAGTTCCGCGCCCTCCTCCGCCAAGGCCCCCTCCTCCCCTGACACCCGTACCGGCGTGTCGCGGCGCTGGGTGGCCCGCTGCCCGGTTCGGTGCCAGGCTGATTGGTTATGGACTACACGCAGCTGGGCCGTAGCGGCCTGTCGGTGTCCCGCCTGTGCCTGGGCACGATGAACTTCGGCCCGGAGACCTCGGAGGCTGACAGCCACGCGATCATGGACCGGGCCCACGAGCAGGGCATCAACTTCTTCGACACCGCCAACGTCTACGGCTGGGGCAGGGGTAAGGGCTTCACCGAGCAGATCATCGGCCGGTGGTTCGCCTCCGGTGGGGGACGCCGGGAGCGCACCGTGCTGGCTACCAAGCTCTACGGCTCGACGGGCGACTGGCCGAATGAGTCCAGGCTCTCCGCGCTGAACATCCGGCGCGCCTGCGAGGCCTCGCTGCGGCGGCTGCGGACCGACTACATCGATCTCTACCAGATGCACCATGTGGACCGGGCGACCCCGTGGGAGGAGATCTGGGAGGGCATGTCGGTGCTCCGGCAGCAGGGGAAGATCATTTACGTTGGCTCGTCAAACTTCGCCGGCTGGCATCTAGCGGCCGCCCAGGAGGCCGCCCGGCGGCAGCTCGTGACCGGACTGACCAGCGAGCAGTCGAAGTACAACCTGCTCACCCGCTGGGTCGAGCTGGAAGTGCTGCCCGCCGCGCGGGAGTACGGCATCGGGCTGATCCCGTGGTCGCCTTTGCACGGCGGCCTGCTCGGCGGTGTGCTGCGCAAACAACGCGAAGGCGGCGGTTCCCGGAGCACTTCAGGCCATTCAGCCGACGAGCTCGCCACCCATCGGGAGCGTATCGAGGCGTACGAGAAACTTTGCGCCGATCTCGGCGAGGAACCCGCCAACGTCGGCCTGGCATGGCTCCTGCACCAGCCCGGGGTCAGCGCGCCGATCGTCGGCCCCCGGACCACAGCACAGCTCGACAGCTCACTGCGAGCTATCACGATCACACTGGACGCCGGGGCCCTCGCCCGTCTTGACGAGCTGTTTCCCCCGCCGGGTCTCAACGGTGCCAAACCCGCCCCCGAGGCTTACGCCTGGTAACCACCCCGCGTGTCGTGTCCGTGTGTTCAGTCCCACGGCCGACGAGCCGAGCGTACCTTCAGGCTGAGAGGCCACCTGGCTCGTCAGCATCATCGCGGGCCAGGAACGTGGCGAGCCGTTCCACGGCGTCCTCGAATTCCGGATACTCATCAACGAACGTGCGCATCCGCGCGGCCAGCCATTCCACACTGAATTGCTCGTCGCCGCGCCGGTCTTCGAGTTCTTCGATACCGCGGTCGGTGAAGTACACCCCTGCTCCTCCTCGTCTGAGGGGCTAATGCTGATTCCGGCGTGGGGGAGAAGACGACCCGGGCCCCAGCGCACGACACACCGGGCAGGAGAGCACGGCACACGGGGCACGGGGGCGCGACACGCCGGGACACGGGGTTACGAACTCAGCGCGGCGGCGATAAGTTCGCGTTGCTCGACATCGTGCACCTTGGCGGATCCCGCCGAGGGAGCCGCCATGGCACGGCGGGAGATCCGGCGCAAGGTGCTCAGCCGCTCCGGCATCAGCTCGGGCAGGCTCAGCCCGTAGAACGGCCAGGCACCTTGATTGGCGGGTTCTTCCTGCACCCAGCGCACTTCGGCGGTCTCCGGATAGCGATCCAGGGTGGCGGCCAGCTCGCGCTGAGGTATGGGGTAGAACTGCTCGATGCGCACGATCGCGGTATCGGTAATGCCGCGCAGCTGGCGGGCCGCGTGCAACTCGTAGCAGATCTTGCCGCTGCACAGCAGCACCCGGCGGACCCCGGCGGGATCGGTGATCGTCGGATCGTCGAGCACCGGGCGGAACTGGCCTGAAGTGAAGTCCTCCAGCGAGCTCACCGCCGCCCGCAGGCGCAGCATCGACTTGGGCGTGAAGACCACCAGCGGCCGGTGGACCCCGTTCAGGGCGTGCCTGCGTAGCAGATGGAAATAGTTCGCCGGGGCTGAGGGTTGCGCCACGGTCATGGAGCCCTCGGCGCAGAGCTGGAGGAATCGTTCCATGCGCCCAGAGGTGTGATCGGGGCCCTGACCCTCGTGACCATGTGGCAGCAGCAGGACGACGTCCGACCGCTGCCCCCATTTCGCCTCGCCCGAGGAGATGAACTCATCGATCACCGATTGCGCGCCGTTGGCGAAATCACCGAACTGCGCCTCCCAGAGCACCAGCGCGTCGGGATTCGCCACCGAATAGCCGTATTCGAAACCCAGCGCGGCGAACTCGGACAGCGCCGAGTCGTGCACGATGAATCTGGCCTGGTCGGGGGACAGGTTCCGCAGCGGCGTGTACTCGGCGCCGGTTTTGCGATCGATTAGTACCGAGTGCCGTTGCACAAAAGTACCGCGCCGGGTGTCCTGGCCGGTCAGCCGGACCATGCGGCCGTCCAGGCACACCGAACCGAGCGCCAGTAACTCGGCGAACGCCCAGTCGATACCACCCTCGCGGGCCATTTTGGCCCGCTTCTCCAATACCGGTTTGACCCTGGGGTGGGGCGTGAACCCCTCAGGCAGGCTGACGTGCGCGTCGGCGATCAGCTCGATGACGCTGAGGCTGACCCCGGTGTCCATTTTCGTGGGAACAATCTGCTCGGCTTCCACCGACTCGCTCGGCGCGACGGTGAGTTTCTCCAGCTCCCGCACCTCGTTGAAGACGTGCTCAAGCTGCTGGGAGTAGTCTCTCAGCGCCCGCTCGGCCTCTTCGACGGAAATGTCCCCCCGGCCGATGAGGGCTTCGGTGTAGCCTTTACGGACCGACCGTTTACCGTCGATGATCGCATACATTTGCGGCTGTGTCATCGATGGGTCATCGCCCTCGTTATGCCCGCGACGGCGGTAACAGATCATGTCGATCACCACGTCTTTGCGGAACGCCTGCCGGTAATCCACCGCGAGTTTGGCCACCCAGACGCAGGATTCGGGGTCATCGCCGTTGACGTGGAACACCGGCGCGCCGATCGTCTTCGCCACGTCGGTGGGATATTCACTGGACCGGGAGTATTGCGGCGCCGTGGTGAATCCGACCTGATTGTTCACGACCACGTGCACGGTGCCGCCGGTGCGGTAGCCGCGCAGCTGCGAGAGGTTCAGTGTCTCCGCCACCACGCCCTGCCCGGCGAACGCGGCGTCGCCGTGCAGCGCGACCGGCAGCACGGTGAAGCCTTCCGGGCCCTTGTCCAGCAGGTCCTGCTTGGCCCGGGCGATGCCCTCGAGTACCGGGTCCACGGCCTCGAGATGTGATGGGTTGGAGATCAGCGACACCTTCGTCTCGCCGTCACCGAACATCCGGTAGTACTTGCCTTCCGCGCCCAGATGGTATTTGACGTCACCGGAGCCATGCGCCTGACCGGGATCCAGGTTGCCCTCGAACTCGCGGAAGATCTGCGAATACGGCTTGCCCACCAGGTTGGCCAGCACGTTGAGCCGGCCGCGGTGGGGCATCCCCAGCACCACCTCATCGAGCCCGTACTCGGCGGCCTTGTCTAGCACCGCGTCCAGCAGCGGG
>DASTBN010000008.1:0-3615 GCA_035712045.1 Pseudonocardiaceae bacterium | reverse complement strand
GGAAGAATAGCGGCCCTGCCGCTGGTAGATGGTCCCCAGGTGATCCAGCGCGTTGGCTTCACCGTGCCGGTCGCCGATGTCGCGGGCGATGGCGAGTGCCTGTCGGCAGTGCTCAGCGGCTTGGCCGTAGTGACCCTGGCGACGGTCGACGATGCCCAGGTACAGCTGGGCGTTGATTTCACCGACCCGGTCGCCGGTCTCGCCGGCGATGGCGAGAGCCAGCCGGAGGTGGGCGATCGGTGGCTTCCGCGTAGTGACTGTGCTGCCAGTACATGTGGCCGAGGTTGAGCAGCGCGTCAAGTTCGGCGGCGCGGGAGTGGGTGGAGCGGGCGGCGCGCAGTGCGTGCGTGTGGATGGTCAGGCCGTCGGCGAAATGGCCGCCGCCATCGAGGTAGCGGTGCAAGGTGGCGGACAGCGCGGTTGTGTGATTGAACCAGCCACGAGCGGTGGTATACGCGCTGATAGCGGTGAGCGTGGCCCGCTCGGTGTCCAGCCAGGCCCGCGCCGTGGCGGGGTCCGGGATTGGCCGGACGGGGGTGGCGGGCGCGGTCACCTGCGGTCGGCGATGCTGTTCGGCGGGATAAGGATGTCCATCGCGGCGTCTGCGGTAGCGAGGTAGTGGTCGAACATGCGAGTCAATCCCGTCCGCTGCGCCGCCTCCGAGTCCTCGGCGTTCGCGAGGGAAGCGGCGTAGGCGCGCAGCAGGTCGTGCATGACATAACGTCCTGGCCGGGGGGCCTGGATGAGGTGCGCGCGGGTCAGCGCATCGAGTGTCCGCTGGGCTTGGTCGCGGCTGGAACCGAGGAGCGCGGCGATAGCATACGCATCGAAGTCCGGGCCCGGGTGCAGGCCCATCGGCCGGAACGCCCGCGCGGCGATGGCTGGCAGATGCTGGCAGGACCAGGAGAACACTCCGCGCACCGCGGTGCGGTCATCACCACCGGCGTCCAGCAACTCCAACCGCCGCTGTTCATCGGCCACCGGAAAATGCAAGGCAGCCCACCCCAGGCGTCCGGCGTCGTCCGGACAGCGCGCCCTCGTCTACTCACACGACCAGCACCGATGCCTGCCGCGACCGGACCTGAGCCGGTGTTATAGACACTGCTGGCCGCCGCTAGTTTCGATCGCCCTGATACCCCCGAACCGACATCGAGGGGATAGGGACGTTAATGCATACCTATCGGAACCGCCACCTGTCGAGACCCGATTGGCGTGCGGATCACGACGACTGTGCGTGGGAAAGGTGACGCAAGTACCGGGCAATTGGGTGGCGCCCTCAGATGGGCCGGCATTGCCCGTTCCCTCAGAAGAGCGAGTTGGCCGCCCATCGGTCGATGAGCTGCTTGATCGTGGTGCACGGCGCCGGATCTGCCTGGTCATCGGCGCCGCGGGCTGGGGCAAGACAACAGCGGTAGCGACGTGGTCTCGCCGAGGGTGTGACGACACCGGCTCAAGGGTGGAAGTTGCACATCTCAGCGACGAGCCGCTCGGCTTCCGAGGTGCTGCGCGCGGTCTTCCACATCAGCGACCACGGCGATGATCGCATCGTTGGCTACGGATGCGCGGCGCACCGCTGCTCATGTGCTTGACGAACCCGCCGTGAGCCTCGACGCGGCCAGCGAAACAGAACTCTTCACGAGAATCACTCAGAACGGCCGCCGGGCGGCCATTCGCGGAGTGATAACTCTGCTGGTGTCCCACCGGCTCTCCACCGTCAGTCTAGTGCCTACCAATAAAAGTGTTCACGCGCCACTGGTGAACGACGTTTACTACCGTGGTGGCGGGACGGCGTGATCGACGTTATCATCTGAATCCGCTCTTCTCGATGACCCAGCGGTCGCGGTGCGTAAAGGCAAGGAGCGGGCGGCCTCAATGACCGTAGTGGTACCGGCACGCGGCGATGCGGATCTCGCCTTCACTGATTTTGTAAACCAGCCGGTGCTCGTCGGTGATCCGCCGCGACCAATAGCCGTGGAACCCGTGTTTGAGGGGTTCGGGTTTGCCGATTCCCTCGTTACCGTTGCGCTCTACGTCCTTGATCAGCGTATTGATCCGCTTGAGGACCTTGCGGTCCTCGGTCTGCCACCAGAGGTAGTCATTCCAGGCGCTCTCGTCCCAGATCAACTTCATTCGGCGAGGTCCCGGGAGATGCCCCCGCCATGCTCCAGTCGCTCGATCGCACCCAGCAGTCGGCGCGCGTTCTCAGGACTCCGGAGCAGGTACGCGGTCTCCTTCAACGACTGGTAGTCATCGAGGGCGACCATGACCACCGGCTCGTGGCCTGCCCGGGTGATGATCACTTCCTCGCGGTCGTCAACGACTGAGTTGAGAGTCTCGGCGTACTTCGCGCGTGACTCAGAATATGTCATGGTCCGCATGACCCACCCCGCTTCCGTACAAGAAATTGTACGTCATAGTGAGGTCCATTGCCAATCATGATCACGGGGAGATGTTGCCGTGTTTTTCGGCGGGAGGCCTGGCGCTTGTCTTTGAGCATGCGCAGGGCTCGGGCAATGTGGGAGCGGGTGGGGCTGGGCGGGATCACGGCGTCGATGTCGCCGCAGTCGGCGGCGACGTAGAGGTGTTGAGCATGCTCCCGCGCGGTCTTGCGGCCCTTGCCATGCTAGCGCCTCGCCGTCCGCCCTCCACCGCCTTTCGTGGCGGCGCGCCAGATCAGCCAGCCTACCCGCAGTGGTGTGGAGGTCCGGTTCACAGGCGCCGCTCATGGTGCCCGACCCCTAACCGGCGGTGATGGCCACCCGGGTAGCGCCCCGCGCTGATGTGGGCGCGACTCCATCCGTGCCTTGCTGACCAGCTGGCTCACGTCCAATATGGGTGGTATCAACCGTTGGTCTGATGTGAGTAACGCGTCTAACGTTGGTCTGTCATGGCCCCCGATCTGATGTAGACCCTTACGGCGGAAGGCGAAGGAAAACAATCTCCGCAGTTCCTCTGGATCGGCCGATTAGTGTCATCGGTCATTACTCTCGGTACTACCTCGATCGCCGTTGTGCGCGTGGCTTGACAAGGCCTGAACATCGACGCCATCACGCTGGGATTACTGGCCGCCGCCGCGTTTCCATGGCTGGTCCTACTCCTTCGCGGTATCAAGTTCGGAAACTTCGAACTCGAATTCAGGGAATTTCGTCAACGGATAGCACATCGCCCCATTCACAAGGGGATGTTTCCGTGCTTCTTGGGGGGTAATGCCTGGCGTTTGTCTTTGAGCATGCGCAGGGCGCGTGCGATGTGGGACCGGGTGTGGCTGGGCGGGATCACGGCGTCGATATAGCCGCGGTCGGCGGCGACGTAGGGGTTGAGCAGGGTTTCCTCGTACTCCTGCTGGCGCCGCGCCCGCAGCGCGTCCACCTCATCGGCGGGGGCGGTGGCGAGTTCCTTGCGGTAGAGGATGTTGGCGGCGCCAGAGGCGCCCATCACGGCGATCTGCGCGCTCGGCCAGGCCAGGTTGATGTCGGCACCGAGGTGCTTGGAGCCCATCACGTCGTATGCGCCGCCGTACGCCTTGCGGGTGATGACGGTGACCTTCGGGACGGTGGCCTCGCAGTAGGCGAAGAGGAGCTTCGCGCCCTCGCGGATGATGCCGCCGTGCTCCTG
>DASTBN010000007.1:0-6672 GCA_035712045.1 Pseudonocardiaceae bacterium | reverse complement strand
TACTGAAGCTGACCCCGGCCAGCGAGACGTCATCGGCGGTAGCCACGACGGGCGGGGTGAGCTCCGGCGTGGCCATCTGGGGCGTGGTGCTGGGCATCGCGGGGATTGTCCTGGGGATCATTGGCATCGTCGTTGGCGTGGCGAACCGGCGCGGCGCCGCCGCTGGCTGAGCCAGCCGGTGTCGTGGCGGCGAGCGTTGTCGATGCGGGTGGCTGCGGTGGCCGCAGTCGCCGCAGTGTTCTGGCTGCTCGCCGTCCCTGGCCTGGCCGCCGCCCACGCGGCGCTGATCTCGACCGAGCCGGGGCAGGGGGCAGTGACCGGTACCCTCCCCGGGCTCGTTTCGCTGACCTTCAGCGAGCCGGTGGTGGTGGCGCCCGGCGGGGTCCGGGTCTTCCGGCCGGACGGCGCCGAGATTGACAACGGCCACACCGGGCACCTGGGCGCCGGGTCCACGGTGGGCGTCGGGCTGGACACCGGCCGGGCGCAGCAGGGCACCTACACCGTGTCCTGGCGGGTAACCTCGGCTGACTCTCACCCGGTCGCGGGTGCCTTCACCTTCTCGGTGGGCCGCCCCACGGCCGGCCGGGCCCCGCCAGCGTCGGCTGGCGGCAGCGCGGCGATCGGTGTGAGTTACGCGATCACCCGCGCGGTGGCCTTCTTCTGTTACGCCTCGCTCGTGGGCTCGGTGGCGTTCGTGCTGCTGTGCTGGCCCGCAGCGATCATCCGGCGGGGGGTTCGCCGGGTGATGCTAGGTGGCTGGGCTGGCCTGCTGGCGACGGCCGTGGCGACGCTGCTCCTGCAAGGGCCTTACGCCAGCGGCGTGGGCTTCGCGAGGTTGTTCGATCCGACGATCCTCGCGGAGACCATGGCCAGCCCGCTGGGCACCGCACTGATCGCCCGGCTGCTGCTGCTCGCGCTATCGGGCGGCTGCCTGGTGATGCTGTGCGCCTGGCTTGGGCGGCTGCGCCGACGGGGCCGAAGCTGGTGCGCCGCCGCTGGCCTCGCTCTGGCGCTGGGACTGGCCGCCACCTGGGCCGGTGCCGATCACGCCTCGGTGGGGCTCCAGCCAGCAGTGGCGCTCGGTGCCGACCTTGTGCATCTGCTCGCGATGGGGGTGTGGCTGGGCGGGCTGGTCACCCTGGTGGCGCTGTTCACCTCTCCAGATGATCCCAGCGGTGAGGGGCGTGCGGTGCAGAGGTTCTCCTCGATCGCGACCGGCGCCATCGTGGTCCTCATCGGCACCGGCTGCTACCAGTCATGGCGCCAGCTAGGCAGCTGGAGCGCGTTCGGCACCACCGATTACGGGCGGCTGCTGGCGGCGAAGCTCGGCGCCGTCGCCCTGATGCTCGGCGCCGCCGCGGTATCCCACCGCTGGGTCACCCGCCGCCGGGAGCTGACCGGAGTCGGCGCGGCGGCCCTCGTAACGGAGGACGGGACGGGCCTGGATCGCACGGGTTTGCGTCGCAGTGTGTTGACGGAAGCGGTGCTCGGGGGGATCGTGATCGGCCTCACGGCGCTGCTCGTCAACGCGGAACCCGCCCGGACCGCGACCGCAGCGCCAGCGGGTCTCGTGCGCTCCTCCGCGAGTTATGACACTGGGAGTCCTGGCGGCCAGGGGCGGCTGGAGGTGACGCTGGATCCAGCTACCACCGGCCCGAACACGATCCACATCGACGTCGAGGACTCGACCGGGGCCCTCCATGACGTCGCCGAGCTCGGGGCCGAGCTGATGCTCACCGGGCGCGCGCTCGGCCCGTTCTCGATCCCCACCCGCCACACCGGACTGGGCCGGTATGAAGCCAGCGGGGTACAGCTGCCTTTTCCCGGCGACTGGGATCTGATGATGACCGTGCGCACGTCCGAGATCGATGAGACGAGCGTGCGCATGGTCATCGCCATCGTGCGCTAGGACGTGGGCTGGAACGATTCGACCAGCTGGTTCACCGGCGGAAGCACGGTCTTGGGATCTGAATCAGCCGCAGTGAACACCGCGATGGAGTAGTTGGTGGGCTTGTTCTCCACTGTGATCGCGAGGAAGCGGATGCTGGTGTTCTGATCGTTATCTCCCACCCCGCCGTAGAACAGAGCGGGCCGGGAGCCGATCTTCTTGGCCTCTGGCGGGAGCAGTTGAACGTTCTTGTAGTGGCTGGCGACTTCCTGGAAGAACGCGGTCCCCGCCATCGGGATCGCGCCAATGCCACCCACACCGAGAGTGACCACAGTGGCTTTGTCCGGGCTGGTCACGGTGGTGGTGCGGCCGTCCTCGGCGTGTGACCAGCCAGCGGGAACATCGAAGCGGTAATGGCCAGCGGTGTTGACCACCTCGTTGGGGTTGGCGCTGCCGCTGATGCCGCCGCTGAGCCCCCAGGCGATCAGTGCGATCAGCCCGGAGAGCAGGGCCAGCGCCAGGCAGGCGACACCGATGATGGCGGCCTGCGGCCGCCGGAATGTACGGGAGAACCAGGGCATCTTGGTGATCAAAGTATTCATGAGGGCGCCGATCGTAGCGATGAAGGTAGCCGGACATGCCAGCGGGGGCCGACGAAATCGCCGACCCCCGCTGAGGTGTCTTACTCAGGTACCGCTATGTGCTCACTGGGCGTGGCTGCCGGAGCGGCGGCGGGTGCCCGCCACCGTCAGCGCACCCAGACCGGCGAGCAGGAAACCACCGGCGAGCAGCCCGGCCACGTCGGCACCGGTCTGAGCCAGCTCAGGGCCCTTCTCGCCGCCGTTGTTCTCGCCTTCGCCGTGCTCCTCACCCTTGCCCTCGGGGCCGTGGTCCTTGTTCCCCTCGTGGTGGTCGCTGTGATCGTTGGTCTCGTGAGCGAAGGTCTCGGCCTGGCCGAGAACCACCAGAACCAGGCGGTTCAGCACGTCGAGGCGCAGCGCCTCCTGGGCGCTGCCAGCACCCTTCGGGTTCTTGAAGATGACCGACTTGCCCTGGTTGAGCAGCAGGCACAGGATGGCGGAGTCACCGCAGTGATCCGGCAGAGCCAGCCCGAACGGCGCGTCGAGCAGGTAGGACGAGTGACCGTTGCTGTCGATGCCGAGCAGGAACGAGTGACGGTCGGTGTCCGGCTTGTCGGAACGCGACTTGGACTCGGAGTGCACCGCCTCGAGACCGAGGCCGCTGCACGGCGTGGTCAGCTTGTCCCGCTTGCCGATGCAGAGGTTCAGCAGCTCGTTGGCGGAGTCAGCCTTGGTGTGACCAGCCCTCTTGTCCCGCTCGGCGATGCCGAGTCCCTCGGCGACGCCCAGTGAGAGGATGCCGTTGCACTCGTAGGAGGTGGTGCTGTCCTTGTCGTGACTGCCCAGGCAGAGAGCCGCCACACCACCACGAGCCGCAGCCAGCGAGTTGTCGTGGTCCTCGGTGGCCACCGTGTTGTGGTAAAGCAGGCTCAGGCAGAGCAGCCCGCCCGTGGTGCCACACAGCTTGAGCGCGTCACCGTTGTCGCCGGAGCGGTGATGGTCGCGCGAGTCGGCCTTGGAGCCGATGATCCGGCTGCCGCCCAGGCCGAGCACTGTCACCTCGGAGTGAGACTTGCCGTCGTCTTCGATGGTGGCGTCGTACTTGGTGATGTCCAGCAGGTGCGACTTGATGATGTCGATGTCGGCCACCGCGCCCCGTGCGTGATCCGGCCCGTGCGGGTCATTCACGTCGTGGCTGTCGGGAGTGTCCTCGCGGTGCACGACTTCACCATCGTGCCCCTCACCATGGTGCTCGTCCCGCGCGCCGGTGAGGCCTGGCGTTCCTTGCTTCCCGCCGATAATGTCGGTCACCTTGGAGATGGCATCGCCAACATCACCGGGAGTGCCGGGCCCATCAATCGGCCCGCCGGGGGCCGCTGGCAATGCGGGAACATCAGGAGTGGAGGGCTTAGGCACCTCGGGACCACCAGGCCCGGTGGGACCATTGGCGCCCATCACTTGCTGGGCTGAGTGGACCACCTGCGCCGAGGCAGCACCCGGCAGCAATACCATCGCGGCTGCTGTACCAGCGGCCAGGAAAGCCAGGCGGCGATGCCTCCTGGGTGTGCGTGACGTCATGTTCCGGTGTTCCTCCTCGTTCGAGCGAGATCTCTCCGCGAGAGGGGGTACGGCTGTCCCCCTCGGGTGCCGTGGATCCCTCGTACCTGGCGATAGATGCTCCAAAAATCACCCGGGGGGCGGGTGATCTCCGTCATCCAGGTACCCGCTCAACGAGGTGAGAGCCGGCGCAGATACGACCAGTGGCGGGACTATTCCCCAAACGCCTGACTCCCGCCTGGCTGACACCGTCCGGGTGTGACAAAAGGTCGACATCAGGCGGGTATGATCGACTTTGAATCACCCGATGAGATCAGCTCTCTTCGACTGTCGATAACTTTCAGTGACAACTGGACTGATTGTCGTCACCCGGGGTGAGCACGGGCCTGGGCCGTGGTTCACTGAATTCCGCTATGTCACCAGCGAATCCCCGCAGGTCGGCGCTAGCCGGCCCCCGTCCCGGCCCCTGCCTGGCCAGCGCTGGCGGGCTGCTCGTCCTGACGATCGCCGCCTGTGCTCACACGGGCGCTGGGCAGGCGGGGGCACCCGCGCCGTCGCCCGCCGCACCCGTCACTTCCGGGCCGCCACCGGTGCCCCGCCCGGTCGCCGACGAGCCGTGCGGCTACCTGAGCGCTGAGTCCGTGCAGATCGCCAATGGGCAGCGGGTCACGGGCGTGCGCGTCTCCGCGACCGGCCCGGGTCAGCCCTATCCGGCGTGCTTCTTCCTCACCTACCACGGCGCTGTGCAGCTGCGGACCTGGATCGTGGTGGCGACACCTGCCGTGGCGCGCGCGACCCTCGACTCGATGGCCCCGCAGGCCACCTCGGATCTCGCCGAGCTCCCCGGGGGATGGACGGGCGGCGCGCAGCCCACCGCTGAGGGAGCGGTCTTCGCGGTAATCCGGCGGGGCACCGCCGTGGTCATCACCACCAACCAGCGGCAAACGATCGGGGCGCGGCGGATCGCGGAACAGGTGATCACCGCGCTGGGCTTGTAGCGGCCTACTGGCCGAGCCCCCCGGCGGCACCGGGTGGTGGCAGGATGGCCTGGTGACTGAGCAGACAGCGAACGGGACGCGGGCCGTCCTGCACACCAGCGCCGGGGACATCCGCCTCATCCTGTTCCCGGACCATGCCCCGGCCACCGTGGCGAATTTCGTCGGGCTCGCCCAGGGCAGCAAGGAATACACCCAGCGCAACGCCAAAGGTGAGCTCTCCGGGCCGTTCTATGACGGCTGCCTGTTCCACCGCGTGATCGACGGCTTCATGATCCAGGGTGGCGATCCGACTGGCACCGGCCGGGGCGGGCCAGGGTATCGCTTCCGCGACGAGCCTCATCCTGAGCTGCAATTCAACCGGCCATATCTGCTGGCGATGGCCAATGCCGGCCCGAACACCAACGGCTCGCAGTTCTTCATCACCGTGCGCCCCACCACGCACCTGAACCGCAAGCACACCATCTTCGGGGAAGTGGCGGATCAGGCCTCCCGCACGGTTGTCGACGCCATCGCGGCCACCCCGACCCGGGGCGATCGCCCAGTGGACAACATCGTGATCGAGCGGGTGACCGTCACCCCGGCCGGAGGCTGAGGTCACGATGCCCGGTCCCGCGTGTGTCCGGCACCCTGGCCGCGAGACCGGGGTCCGCTGCACCCGCTGTGATCGTCCCGCGTGCGCGGACTGCCTGCGCGAGGCGCCGGTGGGCTACCAGTGCGTGGACTGCGTCGCCGAGGGGGCGCGCTCGCGCCCTCGCAGCGTCCAGTGGCCCAGGCCGGCCGGGCGCCCGGTGGTGGCCTTCTCCCTGATCGCGATCAACGTCGTGATCTTCGCGATCACCGCGGCCGTAGCCGGCAGCGTGGAGAACAACGATGCCTCCTCGCTGTTCGGCAAGCTGGCGCTGCAGCGCGGCGAGGTGGCTAACGGTGCGTGGTGGGAGCTGCTCACGTCAGGATTCCTGCATTTCGGGCCGATCCATCTCGCCTTCAACATGATCGCCCTGTGGGTGATCGGCCGGGATCTTGAGCGGTTGCTCGGCAGCGCGCGTTTCCTGGTGCTGTATCTCGTCTCGCTCCTCGGGGGCTCGCTGGTGGTCCTGCTGTTCGAGAACGCGGCCAGCCGCACGGCGGGCGCGTCGGGTGCGGTGTTCGGCCTGATGGGCGGCCTGGCTGTGGTGCTGTGGAAGATGCGGCTCAGCCCAAGCCCGGCGCTGACGATCATCGCGGTGAACGTGATCATCAGCTTCGTGATCCCGCAGATCTCCTGGCTGGGCCACCTAGGCGGCCTAGCGTTCGGCGCTGCCACCACAGCCCTCATGCTCCGGCGTGTCGCGTCCCCCTGACCGGCGTGTCGCGCTATAGTTTCCGGGCGTGTCGCTTAGCTGTGCGTGTCATGTCGCGCTGCGGGGCCCAGCTATCCACAGGAGCTGTCCACAATGGGGATGAATCTCAACGGTGTAGTTCGCCCTACGGGCAGCCCGGCGGGTCACTCAGCGCCAGCGCATGGTCATTAACAGCCCGACGATCATCAAGGTGAAGCCGATCAGGAAGTTCCAGTTTCCCAGATCGCTGACCAGGGGAATCTTGATGTTGACCGCCAGGTAGTTGACTACCAGCCACAGCAAGCCGAGCACCATCATCCCGAGCATGA
>DASTBN010000006.1:0-7195 GCA_035712045.1 Pseudonocardiaceae bacterium | reverse complement strand
GCGTTTAGCCCGGATGGGCGCACCCTGGCCAGCGCCAGCGAAGATCGGACCATCCGGCTGTGGGATCTCAGCGACTCCCGCCAGCCCGCGCTCCTGGGCGCTCTCAGCGGTCATATCGACACCGTCCACTCGCTGGCGTTCAGCCCGGACGGGCAGGCCCTGGCCAGCGCCAGTGATGACCAGACCGCGCGGCTCTGGGATGTCCATGATCCTCACCAGCCCGTGGCCCTGGGCATTCTCACCGGCCACACCAGTGGCCTCTACTGGGTGGCCTTCAGCCCCGACGGGCACACCCTGGCCACTACCAGCAACGACCGCACCACACGGTTGTGGGATCTTCCCGGGCCCAGCGTGACTGGTCACACCAGCGCCGTCCGCTCGGTGGCCTTCAGCCCCGACGGGCACACCCTGGCCACCGCCAGCAACGACCAGACCGCCCGGCTCTGGGATATCCACGACCCCCGCCAACTCACCCCGCTGAGCACCCTCACCGGCCACACCGGCACCCTCCGCGCGGTGGCGTTCAGCCCCGACGGGCACACCCTGGCCACCGGCAGCGACGACCGGACCGTGCGGCTCTGGGACATCCACGACCCGCAGCACCCCGCAACCCTGGGCATTCTCACCGGTCATACCAGCATCGTCCGCGCCGTGGCGTTCAGCCCGGACGGGCGCACGCTGGCCACCGGCAGCGACGACCACACCGGGCGGCTGTGGGATATCCACGACCCCCACCACCTCACACCCCTAGGTACTCTCACCGGCCACACCAACAACGTCGCGGCGCTGGCGTTCAGCCCCGACGGGCACACCCTGGCCACCGCCAGTGGTGACCAGACCGCCCGGCTCTGGGATCTCCGCGATCCTCACCACCCCGGGCCCCTGGGCACCCTCACCGGCCACACCAGAGGCCTCATCGCGGTGGCGTTCAGCCCGGACGGGCGCATGCTGGCCACCGGCAGCGACGACCAGACCGCCCGGCTCTGGGATGTCGTTAATCCGCATCACCCCGCACCCCTGGGCACCCTCACCGGCCACACCAACACCGCCAACGCGGTAACCTTCAGCCCCGACGGGCACACCCTGGCCACCGGCAGCGACGACCAGACCGCCCGCCTGTGGGATATCCGCGATCCTCACCACCCCGCGCCCCTGGGCACCCTCACCGGCCACACCAGCATCGTCATCTCCGTCGCCTTCAGCCCCGACGGACACACCCTCGCCACCAGCGGCGAAGACCAAACCACACGACTATGGGAAACCAACACCGACAACGCCATCACCCGAATCTGCCGCACCACCCCAAAAATCGCCGAAAACCAATGGAAACAATACCTACCCGGTCTAGCCTACCAACCCCCATGCCCATGAACCATCCCATCCACCAGCTACCGGATCCGCCCGATGCCCTCCAGACCACATCACTACGACAGACCCCAGCACAGCCACGACACGACGACACCAAGAAATACGACGATCTAACGCCAGGTCACCCCCAGCAGCGCAATGCTTCCATATAAGATATCGCAGTGCGCCACGTTAATTTTCCCACCGAATGACGGTGCCGTCGATAAATGATAGCGGCGACCACTCTTAACGAGTTGGAGATCGGCTGCGCTGGTCAGCACGACACGCCGCAACCAGGGGCTGGTGCGCACCGGCTACTCAGGCCGATACCTGATCACACTTTAAAATGGAATTCCCGGATCGCGCCCTTTGACGTGTTCGCCGAAACTCGGATTAACTCCCAGTCTCCTGTATTGATATTGGATTCCTTGTCGAATCCCAACCATCTGCCGGTCATCTTCGTCCCAGTGGGATCGACCAGTAATTGAATGCCGCCACGATAGACTGCTCCCTTGTAATATCCAGTCGGCGAGGTTCGCTCGGTCCAGGTACCGGTCGCCACTGAATCTCCGAGTAAAAGATCGAGTGTAAGTAGCGAGTGCAGTGAGTTTGGCAGGCATTGCCCAAAAATATGATTCCCTCGCCGGTTGAGCACAACATAATGCTCACCAACTAACTCACTTTTCCTGCCTGAGCTATAATATGTGTAGCGGCTATGCCACACACCCACGAGACGATCGTCTCCCATGGTAGGCATGTCGGCCTGAGCGGCGTCAGCTTCAATGATCGAGATGCCTGGCGCTATCGCTGCCAGCGACAATCCGGCAGCAAGCTTGAGAAGTAACGCACGCCGGTCGACGTTGCTATTGACCCGTTCGACCACAATTGCGCCGAGGCGTCCGATCTCGTGGACATCCATCCCCTCAGGCCTATCGGCGAAAGCGGCTAAGGCGGGATCCACATCTCCGCTTCCCGGACTATCGATCTCTTTAGCGATGACTGCGCGGACGTGATCGAGTTGTCGGCGGGTGCCGCATGTCGCATCCCGGTGGCGGAAATTAGCGTAGTCCACCAGTAGGTCTCCGACGCTGCATTCGTATAGTTCGGCTAATCGCCCCAGAACATCCAGTGATGGCGTGTAGCCGGTTTTGCTCGGCCAGTTCTCCCAGTATGAAAAATTCTTGAATGTCTTGGGTGCGGCCCGCCACCGCTCGTTCCACCGCTCGGCGGCTTGGCGCTGGCTCCATCCGTGAGCGAGCCGGAGCGCGACTCTTGCGTTCACGCCATAACGCTCGCGGAATGTGTCCGCAACCTCCACCCAGCTCCGGTTCCGTTCACGGAGCGAAGCTGATAGCTGTAGTTGCTCTTGACGCGAACTGCGCGCTCGAGCAGGGCGACTTTTTCCATCATTCACCTACTGTCGTTAGCTGAAGCGCGCCTCGCAAGTCTCCCCGTAAGGCGGGGACTGCGGGCGTGCCTAGATCGTAGCTGTGCGGTGTGGCCTGACAGATCAGCCGACGACAGAATGGGAGCCGTGATCCCCCGGCAACACCTGATATCCATCGATCGGCGCGCGAACAAACAGACTGCCGACCCGTTCCTGCCCGCGTGGCCGCGTATACCTGGGCGTGCGCTGGTCGCTGGGCGCATCCTGGTGGCGGGGTGAATCGCCCGCAGACCGGCGGGACCGGCGATGAGTTGGCCCGCACCGTCGCCGGTTCCGCTATCCACCGAAGATCGCGAACTAGGCACCTGACGGATGCGGCAGACGATCTGACACTGACCGGGTGGCCAGGCGAAGGCGAGGGCGCATGAGTGCCTTCCACCCCACCCGTTACCGGTTGCTGGACGAGGAACTGTCGAGTCTGCTGGACGCTGTCCTGGTCGGCGGGGTGGTCCAGGACCCGGCTGTCGCGGACCGTCTCGCCCGTTTCCTGAGTGCGGCGACCTCCCTGCACCGAAGACACGTCATCGATCGTCACGGCCGGTGTGTGCGGTGCGCGGCGCAGCGTCCGTGGTGGCTGTGGCGCCGACCACGCTCCTGCTCGGTGTATTCGACGCTCGTGTTCTGCCTCACCCAGCAGCTCAGATTCGTGCTGCCCACATTTATGGACGGTGCCGGTAACCAGCGATGACCCCCGACGACGAAACATTGCCGCCAGCTCATCGACCTGGGAGAGGCCGTCCGCAAACGGGCACGGCGAACCACCGGACTCATCGTGGAAGGCAGCGTCAGTCCCTGAAAGATCACTGTTTGTGTGTCGAAAGTGACAGGATTTGTCACTTTCGACACACAAACGGCGATCAAGAACTGCCTCGGCGGGTGATCTCGGCGTCAACGACCGCGAAGGGCGTGCCGCCAGCCATTGTGATGGAAGCACGCAGGCCCTGGCGGTGGGGTGCCCAGCGCTGTGAGTTTCGCTGTCAGTGATGGGCTCCGGCCCGGCGCAATCCGCGGTAGAGCAGCATGGCGTCACCAAGCCGCCGACGGAGCTGGCGTTCGAGCCCGGCGATCGGATACAGGTTCTGGGGCGCCCGGGTGTCCTTGTATTGGGCTGAAGCGTAGCGGCATAACGTCGCCTGGCTGAGCCAGGCCATCCCGATCGCGTCAGCGGGGCTGAGCGTGGGGCTGCATTCCAGGCGGACGATGCCTGCCCACGGTGCGCCCGGCTCACACGGCAGCCGCAGATACCAGCTGTATCTGTCCCATGAGCCTGCCAGCCGGAACACCGGGGTGCGCTGGCCAGGCGATAACGCGACCACCTGGCGGCGCAGGTGCGGTGAGAGGTACTCCTTGCGGTGGCTTTTGATGTAGCCCAGGACCCGGGGCAGGTGCTGGCGGCCGCCCAGCGGGCCATCGATCACGAGAAGATCCCCGCCATCGGCGGCCCCATGACCGTTGAGCGCGGCCCGGGCACGCTCAGCTGTGTCGATCTCCGTGGCGCCGAGACGGGCCTGCAATTCCTGGCTCAGCACCTGGATCGGCGCGATGCGGGAGCGCGGCGCTGTGACACTGACCTGGTAGGTGCCGACTGTGGTGGGGATGTCGACGGCGTTCGCCGCTGTCGTAAACAGCCCGCGGCACACGTCGGACGCCAGCAGGTGCGCCCCTTCGGCGGCGCAGCAGCAGACCACACCGGCCGCGTACGACGCGCAGAGTCCCATCGAGGCCTCCGAGCCGTTCGCGGGTTCGTCCACCCACACCCGGGCGTCGATGCGACGCACGCCGTCGACGAACAGCGTGATCGCACGTGGCCCGACGTCAGGATTGGGGTTGAGCGGGCGCCACTGGTCCTCGGGTAGCTCGATATCGGTGACGACATCAACGCGGGACTCGCCGAGTTCGTCGGCGTCCAGGCTGGAGCCGTAGCCAGGATCCCAGGGATCGACGAAGAACCGCATCAGCTGCCCTCCCGGATCACCGAGGCGCTGCGCTGGTCGCGGGTGACCGAGAACCGCACGGGGACCCGCTCGGCCAGCGCCGGCACGTGGGTGATCACGCCGACCATCCGGCCTCCCCGGTTCGCCAGGTTCTCCAGGGTGCCGGCGACGACGTCGAGCGTGGCCTCATCCAGGGTGCCGAAGCCCTCGTCAAGGAAGATCGAGTCGAGCCGTGCGGCGCCCTGCGCGGCCAGCGCCGACAGCTGCGCGGAGAGCGCGAGAGCGAGCGCGAGACTGGTCTGGAACGTCTCTCCTCCGGAGAGGGTCTTCACGGGCCGGCGGGCGTCGGCGTCGGTGTGGTCGACGACCAGGAACTCGCCGTCCTCGTGAGCCAGCTCGAACTGGCCCCCGGAGAGCTCCGAGAGGCTCTCCGAGGCATCGGCGACCAGGACGTCCAGCGCTGAGGCCACCAGCCAGCGGGGGAAGTTGTCGGAGCGCAGGAGTTGCCCGAGCATCTTGGCCACCTGCTGCGCCGATTCGGCCTCTGCTCGCTGGACGCGGAGCTGCCCGGCCTGCTGGTGCCGCTCGATGATGCGCTCACGCTGGGCACGCGCCCCGGCGAGGGCCTCGGCGAGCGCTGCCGGGACGCCCTCCGCCAGCGGCCGATCAGCGCGAACGGAAACACCGTGGGCGGCGAGATCATCAGCGAGCCGGCGCTCGGCGGCGTCTCGTTCCTGGCGCGCGGCGGCGGCCTCGGCCTGGGCAGCGGGTAGCTCGGCGTCCCGCTGTGCGATCGCCGAGATCACCCAGCGACCCAGGCCGGTCCAGGCCCCAAGCAGGTCGTCACCGGTGACGGCGGGCGCGCCAAGCGCCACCAGCGGATCCCGGGCGGCATACAGCGCTTCCCACGCGGCGGCGATCTCCCGGCCCACCCCGGCCAGGCGCGCGTCGGCCGCTGACCGGGCGTTGCGGGCCGCCCGGAGCTCGGTGTCCGCGCGGCGGATCGCGTCATCGAGCGCGTCGAGACGGTTCAGGGCCGCGTGCGCCTCGGCGTCGGACGGCGCGCTGGCCAGCGCGGCCTGGAGCCGCTCGATCCGCTGGTCGAGCGCGTCGAGTTCGCTGCGGGAGCGCTGCTCGGCCCGGGCCGCCGCGGTCTCCTCGGCGCGCCTGTCGGCAGCGGCGCGTTCCGCCTGGTCGAACGCGTGCTGGGTGGAGCGCATCGCCTCGGCGGCCTGCGCGGCGGTGACGCGGGCATCGGCCAGCGCGGTGTCCCGGGCTGCCGCTTCCCGCTGCGCCCACGCGCACAACTCGCGCCATCCGGCGAGCACGTCTCCGGCGGCCGGCCCAGTGACCGGCCCAGCAACCGGTGGAGCGCCGAGCGGCGCCAGCGGCTCGCGAGCCTGCCACAGCGCGGACTGAGCGGCGGCCGCCTCGCGACGAAGGGCGTCCACCGCGCTCGCCGCCTCGTCCCTGCGGCGCCGCGCGTCGCGCAGCGTCGCGGCCACGCGCTGCTCGGTGGCGGCGAGTGAGTCCAGGCTGACCAGCGCCTCGCTGACCGCAGCCGGGCTCGGTGGCGCGCCGGCCAGCGCGGCACGGAGCCGGTCGGCCTCGGCGAGGCGCCAGGCATGCTCCCCCGCGTGTTCCCGCTCGGCGGCGAGCGTGTCCGCTTCTGCTCGCCGGGCTCGCTCCAGCGCGTCCTCCGCCTCGGCGACGGCGGCTTGCGCGCTGGTCAGGTCGGCGGCGGGCCGTGGCGGTGGCAGCGCCGTGACGGTGTGGTCGCAGACCGGGCATGGCTGTCCGACCGTGAGTGACGGGCGCAGCGCCGCAGCCAGATCGGCCCGCGATTGGTGATCGTGACGTACCCGGGCCTGCCGCAGGCGGCCCTGCGCGTACTCGGCGGCCGTGCTCGCCGCTTCCCGCTCGCGGATCGCGGCCGTGTGCTTCTCCTCAGCCCGGCCCAGCGCCCGCTGCGTGCTGGCGAGCGCCTCGTAGTTCTCCCGGGCCCGTTCGAGCGGGCCCCGCTCGGGTGCCGCGGACCGCTGCGCGCGGATGTCGGTGTCCGCTTGGTCAGCGTCGCCGAGGGCCTGGTCAGCGGCGGCGAGTTCGTGCTCCGCCGCGCGGCGGCGGCCGTCGAGATCCTCCAGCCCAGCGGGAACACGAAGCTGCGCGAGGCAGGCACGCTCGCCGGCGAGGCGCTGCGTTTCCTCACGGGCCGCCGCGAGATCGGTGACGGCTCGCTCCCGGGTCGCCCGGGCGTCCTCAAGGGCACCCGCGGCCGCTGCGGCGGCGGTGACGGCGTCGTCGTAGACCGCTCGTGCCCTCGCGTGGGCTTGCTCGGCGCGGGGGCGGCTGGTCAGCGCGGCGGCCAGCTCGGCATGGTCGGAACGGACCCGTTCCAGCGGGCCTCGTTCAGGGGCGGCGGCGCGCCGCTGTCTCGCCTCGGTGTCGGCGGTTTCGGCGTCCGCGT
>DASTBN010000005.1:0-6573 GCA_035712045.1 Pseudonocardiaceae bacterium | reverse complement strand
CGGCGCTTGATCTCATAGAGCCAAGTTCGGCAAAGCAACGTACTGTGAATCTCATAGAGCCAAGTTCGGCAAAGCAACGTACTGTGATTGGCGGTCACGTCTTGTGACTAACGGTGTCGTTGCTCAGGCCGGGCATGGTGGCCGGTGGCAAGCTGACCCGCACCGGAGGTGCGTAGCGCTGAGGAGCGGAAGCGGCGCGGCGGTGTTTTGGGTTTTCGAGCGGCTGGTTACTTGTCGTTGATGGAGGCGTAGAAGGACGCGATGACGTCGTTGAGTGCGTTGATCGCGGGATCTTTGCGGTAGCGGTTGCGGGCTTCGTGGTAGAGCTCGTCTGTGACGGTGGAGAGGCTGTTGATTGATCTGCGGTCGGTGGCGAAGGCTTTGCGTGCCCATTCGGTCGCGCTGTCGATGTCGCCGTTTCGCAGGGAGGTGATGGCGAGGGTGAGCCTGGCTTCGCTGGCCCGCATGGGGCTGCGATCGGCGCCGTCGGGGCGGGCGGAGAGCCGGAGGATTTCTTGCGCGTTTTCGGCGGCGTTCGTGTCGTCGCGGGCGATGCGGTAGCAGTCCATGGCGTAGAAGTCCCACTTGGCAGGGTCGATGACGAAGTGGTTTTCCGGGCGCGATGGATGCTCGTGATCTTCCAGCAGGCGGGCGCCGTGATCGAGTGCCCGCCGTACTTCGCTGCGGTTGCCCATGCGGGCGTGTGCTTTGGCGGCTTGGGCGGCCAGTTGGATGGCGACGGAGGCGTGCGGGGCGGCGGTGATTCCGGCCTCGACGTAGTCGGGAACGGATCGTAGGCGGCCTTGGGTAATGGCGAACCAGGCGCTCAATTCGTATGACCAGGCTACGATTTCGCCGTGCTCGGCTTCCCGGCCGAGTTGGAAGGCGGCGGTGCGGGCGGTTTCGGCGTGGCGGGCCAGGCCAAGATCGTAGTTGAGGCATCCGATGAGCAGGGACAGCCACCCGGCGATCACCAGCAGTTCCCGGTGCTCGCCCAGCCTGGTGGGCCCCTGGAGCAGCTGCTCGACGTATTCGAGCTGATGGTGCGCGTCCGCTCGGAGTTCGGCGGCGGGCCGGGAAACATACTCGCAGCACAGCTGCTCGGTGTCGACGATGAGCTGCTCGATGGTGTCGCGGCCGACCTCGGTGCGGTGGATCTTACGGATGATGTCGCTGAACACCAGCGGATCACGCTCAGGGCGCGGCAATCGTGATGTGGGTGTTCTCGCGGTGGCGTAGGCGGTGATGAGCTGGCCGTCCGCGTTGAGCGCGCGGTCCAGCCGTTCTGCGGTGCCTTCGTCGGGCAGGAACGAGTTCTGCTCGGCGCGGCTGATCTGGCTTTGACTCCAGTTGACTTGTTTTGCCAGTTCACCCTGCTTGAGGCCAGCGCCGGTGCGGAGGCGGCGCAGGGCGTCACCGAAGGTCTCCACCGGCCGCGCCACCTCCCGAATATGCGCATGTGATGCGGGCAAGCCGCATTCGCTCGCCTTCGGCCCAGCGTAGCCCGCAAGCTGTGCGCAGCGCGGGCAGTGGCCCGCCAGCAGGTGGTGGAGAGGAGGTAGCCATGTCCCTGTATGTGGTGGTTCATCCGAGGTTTGGCGATACGGCGCGGGTGGCGGCCGATGAGCGGCACCGGCCGCGGCTCGTGGCGGACATTGGAGCCGGAGGCGCGGTGTCGATCCAGGTGGATGACGAGCCGGGCAGCACGGAGCTGGCGGCGGGGTTCGCGCGGTCGCTGGCGGCTGCGGCATTGCGGTTCGCCCAGCTGTGCGAGGAGTCGATTCCGGGTCCGATGGTCGCGCGGCCGGTGATGTGCGGCGAGGTGAGCACCGTCGGCGACCTGTGATCAGGACCGGCGCACGAGGGGGAGTGGAGGCAACCGGGATGAGCGGGTCACCGCGCGTGGATGGCGGGCTGCGTGTGAGTGAGGAGGAGTGGCGGGCGGTGCTGGCGGCCGCTCGGGACTTGGCGGAGAAAGTGTCAGGGCTCAGTCGCCGGTTGGCCGCTGTGGAGCACCGGTTGGACTCTGGCGAGGGGCGAGGGTCCGCTCGACCACGGCCATCCGATCAGTGAGGTCATCCACGGAGCGGCTGACCTGGTTCAGCAGATCAAGAAGTTCGGAGAGAGTGATGGATTCATCCGCGCTGGGTTGCCGCAGGACATACGCGCCCTTGCCTTGGCGGGACACGACCAGTCCCTCTGTGGTCAGTTGGCGGATGGCGTCCCGCGCGGTCATCACCGCGATGTTGTATCGGGCGGTGAGCTCGGCGAGGGTGGGGAGCTGGTCACCGGGCTGGTATGCGCCGTTCGCGATGGCGTGGCGCAGGTCGTCGGCCACGCGCTGGTACGCCGGTCGTGGGTCAGCGTGGTCCATCTCCATGTGCTCAACAGTACCGCGTGAGCTAGCAAAGCCATAGATCACCCATTTGGAGGCACGACGAGGAGCATGATCGATAGTTAACTAGTTAACATGACAAACATGGATATCTTGCCTGTACGGCGAGGAGCAAGATCCAGGACGAAGGAGAATTGATCATGGGTGCGCCCAAGCAAATGCGCCTGCCAGCGAATTTCGAAGAGTGGTTTCCGCAGGGCTTGTACTTGGTGGGGGAGATCCAGGCGGTGACGGAGTACCAGTCGGCGGAGGACCGGGCGCGGAATCGCCCGGTGCGGCCCCGGGTGGATGAGGTGAGTGGGTTGCCGTTGTTCCGGGGCACGTTCGCTGATCCCTCGGCGGAGAAGGACCGGGAGAAGTCGGTGACGGTGGAGTTCGCGTGCACTCATCAGCCGGTGCCACCCCCAGCCGTGCCGGGGGTGCCGTTCCGGCCGGTGGTGCTAGAGGGCATGACGGTGACGCCCCGTGCGGAAGCGTCCGGGCAGGCCAAGTGGATCACGTGGGTGATCCGCGCGGCGGGCATGACGGCTCCGGCGGCGACCACCAGCCCAGACGCATCAGTACCGGCCAGACGGCCAGCGGCGTCCCCGGGCCTGTCCGGGAAGGTGGCTGCGGCGTGAGTTCTCTCACTGATGATCGTGGCTCACTCGCTGAGTCAGATCCGCCACGGACGCTGGCGCAGGCGCATCACGTGGTGGCGAGCTACCGGCCACCCCAGACAGCGTCGTTGCCGGAGTGGCTGGCATATCACCAGCGGGCCGCCGCGTGGTATGCGGAGGTCGCCGAGATCGATCGGGGTCATCATCACGAGGCGCTGTACATGGCCCAGCACCAGGGAGCGGTCGCGCAGGGGATCAAGGCTCGGATCGCCGCACAGCGGCCAGCCGGTGTGGAGGCCGGGGAATGACGGCGGCGAAGAACACCAATCCTGGTGGAATGCCGGGGACGTTGATGCAAGCGCACCGGGAGCTGGTGTGTATCCGGCCGGATCGGGACGCGTCATTGCCCACCTGGCTTGCGTATTACGAGCGCTCAGCGTCGGTTTATGAGCACATCGCCGAGGTCGATCCCGGTCACGAGGGTGAAGCCCAGTACTGGGCGCAGCGCGAGCGAGTCCGGGCCAGGAAGATCAAGGCGCAAATAAACGGAGAGACGCCCGGCGAGTAACGACGGCCCACAAGCCGCGGCGATCGGGGAGGGAGGTGGATGGTGATGCGGGAGCGCGGGCGCTGGCGCGGGGTCCTCCAGCGAGCACTACGGCTCTGGCCGGGTTCACGGCGAGCTCGCCTGACCTGGCAGACGTGCCGACGGTGCCACAGCCGGTCGTATCTGCCAAGCGGCGATTGGCTGTGCGCTGGCTGCCGCAGCCTGCGATAAGCCCACGACGCACAAAGAGAAACACCAAAGAAATTTAACGCGCTCGGGGTGGTGCGGCGATGTCGCACGCCGTTATCGCTGGGATTTGTGACGTACGCGCAGAAGCGGATTCTTCGGCTACCAACCTGCTCCGCTTCTGCGCTGTCCACATCTGCAAGGAGTGAACAGTAATGAGGATACGCACCACAACCGGGCCCGGCGCAAGCCCCCCGCCCGGTTGTTATCCGGCCAGCGTCGCGCCGATGACTGTGACCACCTTTGCCAGGGCCGGGGGTGGCCGGTGATGGACCTCTCGACGATCGCTGTGATGATCGCGGGTGCCGGTGGGCTGGGCGTTGTGGTCTGGATACTGGCCAAGCTGGGCCGGGTACTGATCCAGATCGCGGAGGCGCTAGCGGCCGCAGCGGCGGTGTTCCTCGTGCTCTGGCTGGTGATCAAGACTGTCGGCTGGGCGTTGCGCCAGACGCTCACCTATTGGCGGACCAGCCTGACCGTGCTAGCGCTGCTGGGGTGGTGGCAGTGGTACGGCTGGGTCTCCCTGGCCGCGACCGCCGGTGGAATCGCGGCGGTGCTCGCCGGGTGGCGGCTGCTGCACGTGAGGTCCTTCGATGCCTGGGCGGGCCGGTATGTGCGGGCGTGGTGGCTGCGCTGGACGATCTACGCACCCAAGCTGCCCGGATGGCTACACGCCTGCGGTCTCGGCGTCAGGCAGGACACCGCCCCGGTGGTGCTCGCGCTCACCCCGCTCGGGCGTGTTCTGGGCCGCAGCACCTGCCGTCCCGCGCGGGCTCAGCTGCCCGCAGTGCTCGGAGTGCGCTCGGGCGCGTCGTGGGATGAGGTCCGGGTGCGGCTGGTGCCCGGTCAGAAACCCGAAGACCTCGACGAGGCCACCCGGGCCCTCGCCTCGGCTCGGGGTGTGATGCGCTGCCAGGTCCGGGAGCTCACCCCCAACGTGGTCTCGATCGACTTTCAGCGCCGCGACCTGCTCGCCGACCCAGTGCCCTGTCCCGACCTCACTCTGTGTGATGTCCCCGGCACGGCGATTGACCTGCGCCGGGTCTGGTCCGGGCGCACCGAGTACGGCCAGGACTGGCACGTTCCGCTGGCCGGGGGCCACACCCTGGTCGCCGGTGCGACCGGGGCGGGGAAGAACTCGGTGATGTGGTGCCCGCTGGTGACGATCGCCCCCGCGATCCGGGATGGGCTGGTGCGGGTCTCGGGCATCGATCCCAAGGGCATGGAGCTGGCCTACGGGCGGCGGATCTTTCACCGCTACGCCGTCACCGGCACTGATGCCCTCGCTCTCCTCGACGACCTCATCACCACCATGACCGCCCGCAAAACCGCCTTCGCCGGGCGGGTCCGCTCGGTCCCGATCAGCCCTGAGCATCCCTTGGAGTTGCTGGAGTTCGACGAGATCGGTGCTCTGACCAAGTACACCGACCGCAAAACTCGCGAGGCCATCGCCGAACGAGTCGCCCTGCTGACCACCCAGGGCCGCGCTCTTGGGTTCACCGTGCGCGGATACGTCCAGGAACCCACGAAGGACACCGTTCCCGTCCGGGAGTTGTTCCCGCGCCGGATCTGCCTGCGGGTCTCCGCTAAATCCCACGTGAGCATGGTCCTCGGGGACCACGCCTACGAACGCGGCGCGTGGGCCAACCGCATCACCGAAGCCGAGGCCGGAGTCGGATACGTCGCTGGTGAGGGCCTCCGCGAACCCCTGCGCGTCCGCGCCGGGTGGGTCCCCGACGAGGTGATCAAGCAACTCGAAACCTTCGTCACCGGCCCCATCACCCACAACACCGCGGTCCTGCCCTTCCCACCCCTGCCCACCGGTCCCACTGGCTCGACCAACGGAGGTGCCGCATGACCACCGTCTCACCCGCTGGCACGGCCTTCGTGGGGGCCGCTGGAGCGCTCGCCGCTCACCTGGCCGATCACACGCTGCCGGAACCAGCTCTGCTAGCAGTGACGACCCGGTACGGGCGCTCGGAGCTGCGGGTGCAGCTGCGCTCCCACACTCTGGCTGGCATCGCGGCTGACCTACTGGCCTGGGCCCAGACGCTGAGCGCGGTCACCGCCGGGGTACTGCGGATGTCTGCGGGCGACTGGGCGCAGCTCTCGATCGCCAGCACCCTGACCGGCCCGGCCGGTGAGGCTGTGCTGGATGTCCACGGCGGCTGCGTTCACGACCCGGTCTTGATCACTGATCTCCCGCCAGGAGGCACCCGCACCGTGCCCCTGGAACAGCTGCACTCGTGGGCCGCCATGACGTCGGCCGTCACCGGTGATGGGGGTATGGCATGAGCACCTCAACCGAGTCCGTGGCGGAATCACCGGCCGCGCTCACCGGGGCTGATCGGCCGCGTCAGCCGCTGGCCGCTGACGTCCTGGTAGCGGTGGCCGATCAGCATGGGGTGTGCGTGCGCCCGTTCACCATGGAAGTCACCGACCCGGACACCGGTGAACTGCGCTATGTGCCGTTGCCCTGCGGGTCCACCCTCGAGTCAGTCTGCGGGCCGTGTGCCCGCAAAGCCAGGGCGCTGCGGATGACGCAGTGCCGCGAAGGCTGGCACCTCACCTGCGAACCTACCCCCGGCGCCCAGGAACCCAGTGCGGAGCAGCGGGCCCAGCTGACCACGCGGGCAGACCTGGTCGCCCGCTACCGGGACGCTCTCCGGACCCGGCGGGACGGGGACGCCGAGGAACTACGGGAGGCCATCCGGGAGGCGGATGAGAAACTTCGGCAACTCGGCGTCCGGGGCCGTTTCCCTTCACCCGAGCTGGTCAAACGTCCT
>DASTBN010000004.1:0-3130 GCA_035712045.1 Pseudonocardiaceae bacterium | reverse complement strand
GATGCCCTTGAACGCCTCCGGAGGGTTCTCCTCGAAGATGGGCGTGTTCTGCACCGCGTCCTCATACGGCCCGGGCGTGCCGTACACGTCGCGGACGCTGGCGTTCCACGGGGTCGGCGGGTAGGGGTGGTAGTTCGCGATCTTCCCGTCGCGGATCACCATGTGGTGGGACAGCACGCCGCGGACCGCCTCGGTGAACCCGCAGCTGTTGGCCTCGTCGGGGACGCTGAACGGCTCCCAGGTCTTGGTGCGCCCGGCCCGGATCTCGGCCAGGGCCTTCTCGGTGAAGTGCAGCGCGCACGCGGCCGCGTAGGCCTGGAAGTAGGTGCGGGCCCGGTCGCGCTCGATCGCGTTGGACAGCGGCGCACCGGACTTGTCGGTGGGCACCTTCCATTCGAACGTGACCTCGGGCCTGCTGACCGTGCGGGGCAGGTTGATCAGCACGCTGTGGCCGGTCGACTTGACGTATCCGAAGTCGACAAGCTCGCCGAGCGCCGTCGCCCAGAGCCGGGCGATCGGGCCGCCGCCGGTGTCCGCGGCCAAGTGGTTGGTGCCGTCGAACCACCGTGGGGACATGACCCAGCTGTACTTGCCGCCGAAGTCCCGCTTGGCCGGCTTGGGGATCGTGTGCTGGTTCCACGGGTGCCTGCGGTCCACCGGGTTGCCCAGCGGGTCGCGGGTGACGAACATCTCCTGGTCTTCCCAGTCCTCGTAGTACGAGCTGCCGAGCAGGATGCGGATCCCGAGGTTGATCTCCACCAGATCGTTGGTGAGCAGCTGGCCATCCCTGATCACGCCGGGGCTGACGAACATCTTCCGGCCCCAGTCGGTCATGTGGTCGTACCGGAAGTCGCAGACCTCGGGGTCGTTGAGGCTGCCCCAGCAGACCATGTCCGCGCGGCGCCGGCCGACCTCCTCATACCCGGGCATGGCCTCGTAGAAGAAGTCGAACAGGTCGTCGTGCATCGGCACCACGCGCTTCATGAACTCCACGTAACGCATGAGCCGGGTGAGGTAGTCGGTGAAGAGCTGGACCGTCGCGGTCGTCCCTACGCCGCCGGGGTAGAGCGTGGACGGGTGTACGTGGCGGCCCTCCATCAGGCAGAACATCTCCCTGGTGGACCTGGAGACCTGCAGCGCCTCGCGGTAGAACTCGCCTTCGAGCGGGTTCAGCGACCGCATGATGTCGCCGATGGTCCGGTAGCCGTGGTCGGCCGCGTGCGGCGCCTCGGTCCGGTTCGCCAGTTCCAGCACGCCCGGGTTGGTCTCGGACACCATCCGCTCGCAGAAGTCCACCCCGACCAGGTTCTCCTGGAAGATGTTGTGGTCGAACATGTACTCTGCGGACTCGCCCAGGTTGATGATCCACTCGCCGAGGTGCGGCGGACGCACCCCGTAGGCTATGTTCTGGTTGTAGACCGAGCAGGTCGCGTGGTTGTCACCGCAGATGCCGCAGATGCGGCTGGTGATGAAGTGCGCGTCCCGTGGGTCCTTGCCCTTCATGAAAATGCTGTAGCCGCGGAAGATCGAAGAGGTGCTGTGGCACTCCACGACCTTCTTCTGCTTGAAGTCAATCTTGGTGTAGATACCGAGGCTGCCGACGATCCGGGTGATCGGATCCCAGGCCATCTCCACCAGGCCGGTGTCTTCGGCCGTCGTCATGGCACTCCCCTTTCCTCCCGGGCAGGGCCGCGGGGCGCCCGCCCGGCCGAGTCAGTCGATCACCAGGTCTTCTTGAAGCCCGTCAGGAGCTCATCGCCCCTCTTGCGCCACTTGGGCTCTTCGTCGGCGGTCTTCGTGGTGAAGCCGCGGAGAGTGCGGATCACGGTGCCGTACATCATGCTTGCGGTGGTGGAGACCTTCGACCCGGGTGGCTCGTCCATGAACGGCATGAACTTGTCCGGGAAACCGGGCATCGTGCAGGCGATGCAGATGCCGCCCACGTTCGGGCAGCCGCCCACGCCGTTGATCCAGCCGCGCTTGGGCACGTTGCACTTGACCACCGGGCCCCAGCAGCCCAGCTTGACCAGGCACTTGGGTGAGCCGTACTCGCCGGCGAAGTCGCCCTGCTCGTAGTAACCGGCCCGGTCGCAGCCTTCGTGGACGGTCGCCCCGAACAGCCAGGTGGGCCGCAGCGCCTCGTCCAGCGGGATCATCGGCGCCTGGCCCGCCACCTGGTACAGCAGGTAGAGGATCGTCTCCGACAGGTTGTCCGGGTGAATGGGGCAGCCGGGCACGCAGACGATGGGCAGGCCGGCCTTGGACCGCCAGTCCCAGCCGAGGTAGTCCGGCACGCCCATCGCACCGGTCGGGTTGCCCGCCATGGCATGGATGCCGCCATAGGTGGCGCAGGTGCCGACCGCGAGGATCGCGGTGGCCTTGGGAGCGAGGCGGTCCAGCCATTCATTGGTGGTCATCGGCTGGCCGGTCGCCGGGTTGTTGCCGAACCCGCACCAGTAGCCCTCGTCCTTGATCGCCTCGTTCGGAATGGACCCCTCGACCACCAGCACGAACGGATCGAGTTCGCCACGGTCGGCCTTGTGCCACCACTCGATGAAATTGTCCGCCCCGGTTTCCGGGCCGCACTCAAAGTCGATCAGCGGCCAGTGCACCGCGATCTTCGGCAGGCCCGGCAGCGCGCCGAGCGCGATCTCCTCGATGCTTGGCTGGGTCGCCGCGGTCAGCGCAACCGAATCCCCATCACAGCCGAGCCCCCCGTTCATCCAGAGGATGTGCACCACCGGCTCATCCCCGCCGCCTGCGCTTGACTCCGCTTCACTCGATGTGGGTGTGGCCATCCGCGGCCACCTCCTGACTTCTGATTCGAGGTTCGTGATGCGCGGACGCTGGTCATGTTAGACCTGGCAGGACCCACCTACAAGACCAACCGGACAGTTGACCGGACAGAAATGTCCAGAGCCGTGTCACCGGATAGCTACGCTCCGCCGTAAAACGATCACGGCCTGCCACACAATATGTCCGTAGGACCGGCCGTCTCACCCGTCAGCGCTGGCTTGAGCAGGCGGGATGGAATAGCCTGGCGTGAGCCTGGACTGCCCTGCGGCACAAGGCAACCCCATGAAGGAGAAGTCCGGTGACCGAGTTCACGACGGGTCAAGGTGAAGACCCG
>DASTBN010000003.1:0-2338 GCA_035712045.1 Pseudonocardiaceae bacterium | reverse complement strand
GGCCTGGGCGAGTTACGTGTGACTACTGATTGCCGTGAGGCGTCGCCGCTGGGCAAAGTATGCGTAAGCCAAATCGGAACTGCCACCGAGGAGGCGTTACGGCCCGGGTTTTACCCGGGGTCACCTTTCCTAGGAGGATTGATGTCTGACGCACTGAGCTTTGTTGAGGTCGACGGCCAGCACGTGGAGCTGCTGCCAGCCCGGACCGTGATGTCGCTGATCAGCGCCAATGGGAATGGCGGTCGCGGCGGCGACGCTGGTGCGGGTGGCAAGGGTGGCGTGGGCCGCGGCGGCATCGGCCTGAACATCCTCAACATCAACCTGTTCGGCGACCAGACCAACGACGCTGGCGACGGTGTCGGTGGCGAGGGCGGCGCCGCTAACGGCGGCAACGGCGGAGCGCTGGGCAGCTGAGGCAGATACTTCTCGATCGAGTGAGTACTCGATCGTGGAGATCGTAATCAGTGGATGGAGGGGTGGCCTGGACGATGGCCACCCTCTCCCGGAAGACGAGAGCGTTGAACTGCTGGAACGAGATGAGACGGAGGTTCGCTGCGGGCGGTGTGATGACTGGATCTCCGTGGTGCCGTAGGGCGTTCCGTGTCGCAGAGACCCTCGGTACTACGTAGTACCCCTGGAAGAGTTAAGTATGACTACTGATTGCCACATTGGTGTCCTCGGGGGCACCGTATGTAGCGCCACGTCGGCACTGCTACCGATGCGGTGTCTGTAGTCACCGGCGCCCTGGGGGCCGCCGGACCACCTTTCCTAGGAGGATCCATGTCAGACGCAGTGAACTTCGCCGAGATCGAGGGCCAGCACGTCGAGCTGCTGCCGAGCCGTACCGTGTTGTCGCTGGTCAGCACACTCGGTGGCCGTGGCGGCGACGGCGGTGCCGGTGGCCGTGGCGGTGCGGGCCGTGGCGGCATCGGGGCCAACTTGATCAACGTCAACCTGCTGGGCGACCAGACCAACCCCGCCGGTAGCGGCTTCGGCGGCGCTGGCGGCGACGGCGACGGCGGTATTGGTGGTGCCGTCGGCAGCTGAGTCGAGCGGTTGCCGGAAGACGGCGTTACCCGCTGATTGCGGTAAATGCGGTATCGCGGGAGGGGCGGCCGAGGGCGGCCGCCCCCTCGCAAATATGGTTCATGGATTTCGAGTCGCTAGTCGGGGTTCGAGTCGCCAATCGGGGGAGGGCGTCATCAACACTGAGCATATGGTGGCTAATGCGGAATCTGCTGTAGGTACGGTGCCGCGGTTGGCTGAGGGAATCGAGCTGATCGGGGAGTATCAGGGGTCGGGTTTCATCCAGGCGCCTTACATCGTCCGAAGGGCGGATGGGCAGGTCATCCAGCTGCCCCGTTTGCTGTATCTGCTGGCCACCAGTGTGGATGGCCAGCGGGACCACGCGAGCATAGCGGACGCGCTCACCACCGAATATGGCAAGATGGTGCAGGCGGACCAGGTGGAATACCTCCTGGAGCAGCGGCTGCGTCCAGTGGGAATCGTGGAGGCCGAGCCCGGGACTGGTGCGCCTGAGGCTGGTGTACCGAAGGCGAGGCAAGCCCCTGGCAAGCCCAAGATGGCGGTGAAGTCGGATCCGCTGCTGGCGCTGAAGTTCCGGGTCGGCGTGGTGCCCGAGCGGGTGGTGTGGCGCATCGCCGGGTTGTTCGCGGCGATGTTCTGGCCACCGGTGATCCTCGCCATGCTGACCGCGTTCGTCGGGCTGGATGTGCTGATCATCGCGCAAGGCGGTCTGGGAAAGATCGTGCCCAGTGCGATACAACTAGTCTACGAGCCGGAACTCACGCTGCTGGTGATAGGGCTGCTGTTAGTCTCGGCGGCCTTCCACGAATGCGGGCACGTCACCGCGTGCCGCTACGGCGGCGCTAGACCCGGGGTGATGGGTTTCGGTTTGTATCTGGTCTGGCCAGCGCTTTACAGCACGGTCACCGATTCCTATCGGCTGGGCCGGGTCGGGCGGTTGCGCACTGACCTGGGTGGTGTCTACTTCAACGCGGTGTTCATCGCCGGTATGAGTGCCGCTTACATCCAGTCCGGGTCATCATGGCTGCTGGTGGCCATCGTGGCGCTGCATTTCGAGACCGCGACGCAGTTCCTGCCGATGATTCGACTGGATGGGTACTACATCCTGTCGGACCTGATCGGCGTACCGGATCTGTTCAGCCGGATGGGGCCAGTGCTGGCGAGTATTATTCCCGGCCGGCCCACCCACCCCAGGGTCCAGGAACTCAAGCCCTGGGTGCGCCGCACGATCACCCTGTGGGTCCTCATCGTGGTGCCCTACCTGGCGTACTGGCTGATCGGGTTTCTCATC
>DASTBN010000002.1:0-3268 GCA_035712045.1 Pseudonocardiaceae bacterium | reverse complement strand
GTGTGGGCGCCGAACCTGGCCTGGCAGGCCACCCACGGATTCCCGCAGCTGTGGCTCTCGGCCGCGATCGCCGCCGGCAGCTCCGGCACCAGCCAGCCCTGGTGGGCGTTCCTGCCCTACCAGTTGGTGCTCATCAGCCCGCTGCTCGCGCCGATCTGGCTGATCGGGCTGTGGCGGCTAGCCCGAGACCCGGCGCTGTGCCTCTGGCGCGCCTTTGCCGTGGCCTGGGTGCTGCTCGCCGCGCTATTCATCACCACCGGTGGCAAGGCGTACTATCTGGCCGGGCTGTTCCCGGTGCTGCTGGCCGCCGGAGCCCCACCAGTGCTCGGCTGGGCCCGCGTAACGCGGGTACGCAGAAGGCTGCTTGCCGGCGCGCTCGCCCTCGCTGCTGCGGTCAACACGGTGCTGATGCTGCCTCTAGTGCCCGCCACCGCGCTGGCCGCCACCCCGATCCCGGCGATCAACTACGACGCTGGCGAAACCGTGGGCTGGCCGCGGTTCGCCGCCACCATCGCCGCGGTGCGCGCGCGGCTGCCCGATACCCACGTCGCGGTCCTGGCCCGCAACTACGGCGAGGCCGGCGCCGTTGACCATTACCTGCCCGCGCTCGGCCTCGCGCACAGCGGGCACAACAGCTACTGGGACTGGGGCCCACCAGCCGACGACACCACCGCCGTGATCGTCATCGGCTACCAGGAAACGCGGCTGCGCGCCTGGTTCGGCCATCTCGACCTGGCCACCCACATCGACAATCGGCTCGGCCTGCGCAACAACGAACAAGGCGCACCCATCTGGATCGCCCGCGATCCTCTCGCACCCTGGGCACAGATCTGGCCACAACTCCGCCACCTCGGGTGATACGCACAGCCAGCCCCAACCACCAACTTCGCCAGCAACGGCCCGGTCAAGGATCCCTTACTGATACATCAGTTCGGCATCCGAGACATCAATGGGCCGCCGCTACGACTCGTCACGAGAGTGTGGCGATCACAGGGCGCTGGTTCAAGAAGCCATCAGCGAGCCAGCGCACAGTCATCCGTGAGTCGCCGGGTACAACGTCCTCTACCGCCGCCGACCGTACGTGGCTACCAGCGCTAACCCATGTCAAGCGGGTTCGTAAGCGGAACCCTGCGGCGACATCCCGTAATCCAGAAGTCAAAGGGCGGAACCGGATCGATAACACGACCCTACGGTTAAGACACACCTATCGGGTGAGGTTCGATGCGCTCGGGACGGGATGGCTGCCGGTCACGGGTTCGGGTTCGGCGGTGTGGCATGGCGCTGAAAGTGGCCCGCTCCCGGGGTGCGGGTCCTGCCGCTTCCCGGGGCGGGGTGTGTGCGGTGAGTTTAGTGCCGGGTTGGGGGTGGTGTACGGGGTTGGAGGATGGCCCGGAGTGCGGTGCGCTGGGGCGAGTCTGCGTGCAGAAGGGTTACGATTTTTTCACGATTGAGTGAGTCCATGGGGTGTGGCACGCCGGTCAGGCCTGCGTTATCGGTACTCGCGGTCCACCGGCTGGGTAGCGGGGGTCTCTCTATCCGGGTGGATCCCCAGGGTAATGGCCCCAGACCAGCGCGGTAGTGGGGGTAGACCCCCGTGCGCGGCGGGTGCGCCGGGCGTTCAATGGCGTGTTTCCCGTGCCGTGATGGCCGCCGGGGGTGGTGGTGGGAGTGAGGCAGGCGCCGAGGCACCAGCTGTCTGATAGGGCACATGCCTCACCTCGGCATCCGGTCTCGTGCCGGTTCTGACCGCTCCACCCTCGGCTTGTCCTGCGGCGAGCGGACCCGGGCCGGGTCGGTGGCGAACCCGCAGTGCTGGGCGTAGTCCAGCCAGTCGGCGGTCAGCTGCGGGTTGATCGCGTCCGTCTCGGCCACGACCGGCGAGAGGTTGTCGGTCACGAGGACGGCGAACACGCCACCGAAGAACCGCCACGCCGCCCTCGCATCAGGCGATGATCAGCGGCCAGGGTCTGGGCGAAGGTCAGCCACGCGAACATGTGCCGCGAGTAGACCGCAGTGAAGATCAACGCATGGACCATCCGGCGGCAGCCCGAGCCCCGGGTCGTGGACCAGGCCCATCCGGGCGAAGTCGATCTGGCACTCCACGCCCGGCTTGCCATCAGCCACCCGCACCGTGGTGCGGCCAGCCGGGCCGAACCCACACCACCGCTCCCACCTGCCCGATCAACTTATTGGTCAGCCGCTGCTCGCTACCGTTGCGGGTCAGCCCGGCTGCCGTCGCCACCTCCACGTATCGGCGGGCGGTCTTGCGGTCCATCCCGGCCTGCTCGGCCACTCGCCGCAAGCCTTTGCCGGCCAGCCAAGCCCGCAGCACCTCGATCACATCGACCTCCCGATACGCCATCCCACCCTCCTCTAAGCCGGTCACCTTGGAGGCATCCAAAGTGGGCAAATAGGAATCGAGTCGGCACGACACGCCGGGCGGTCCCATTACTGGCAACCAGGTGGTCCCATGATCGTGGCAGAAACCCGCTCAGGGTGGTCCCATGCTCCTGGCAGGCGACACTTGAGGGTGCGGTGGTTCTGTCCCGTGGCCGTGGAGCGGTCGGCCATCGTTGTAGCTGCTTCACCGGCAGTGGGAATGTACCTGCCTAGTCGGCGGGGGCGTGAATCGTGGGCCGGGTGTGTGCGCTGGTGGGTTCGCGTGTGCTGAAGCACGCGTGGCCGGGCCGGGCTGGACGCAGAAAAGTCTCTGGATGTGGTTTACTGACGGTGAATGAGGGGTAACTGGCTGCTACCACGGTGTTCGTCTTATGTGGAGCGGATGCCGGGCTGCCGGGGACGGATCCGGCGCCGTACCAGAGGATGAGATGAAGGGAAGGGATATATCGATGTTTACCTCCTCACCTGAGGCCATCGGCTTAGCCTCCGAGGCTGCGTCATCTGCTCACCCGGGGAAGGCGTCAGTGAGCAGGGCTTCGGCCGGGATTCGCGAAGGTCTTTCCCGTGCTTGTGAGCGGTTCGCTGACACGGCGGAAGCGGTAGCGCACAAGGTGGATGCCCCCTCGGGAGTCAAAGATGATTTGTCCGCCATGAAAGACACGGCGCGGGACAAGGCCGGGCAGGTCGCGCGGCATCTGCACGAGGGCGCGGACGCGATACAGGACAAGGCCGAGGAGGTGACGCGGCGGGCGGCGCGCCTGAAGGACCGGGCATGGGGCCGAATTCCCGCACCGGTGACTGGGCGTGTCACTCACCTGGTCCGGACCGTGCGGCAACGGCCGGTGCCCGCTGCGGCGATGGGGTTTAC
>DASTBN010000001.1:0-6881 GCA_035712045.1 Pseudonocardiaceae bacterium | reverse complement strand
CGTGGCCGATCGGGCCGGACGTGCCTACGACCGGGGGCATGACCCCCTCGGGATGATGCGCCAGGTCGTCGCGACCCTGGCCTCCGGTGACCGGACCGGGCGGCTGCGATCGCTAAGGGTGCCAACCCTGGTGCTGCATGGCGCCGCTGATGTCATGTGCGATGTCAGCGGCGGACGGGCCACCGCCGCCGCCATTCCCGGCGCGAAACTGGTGATCTTCGAGGGTATGGGCCACAACCTGCCCCGTGAGCTCTGGCCTGAGATCGCTACCCACATCGCCGAACTCATCCACCGCGCAGAAGCGCCATCACCTGACCAGACGCAACAGGATGGATGACGTGGCTGCTTACCAGGCACCGAAGCTCTGACGGTCAGCAGCGAGAGCCTGCTCCATGGCGAGCAGTGGCCTCCAGCCGAACTCAGCAACCGGGCTGGCTCGTACGATCGTAACTATGGCCGCCAAACCGGTCCTGATGACCGTGGATGACGACCCGGGGGTGTCCCGGGCGGTAGCCCGGGATCTGCGCCGCCGCTACGGCGAGCACTACCGGGTGGTGCGGGCCGATTCGGCGCTCGACGCCCTCGACGCGCTCAAGGAGATCAAGCGCCGCGGGGAGCCGGTCGCCGCGATCCTGGCTGACTACCGGATGCCCCAGCTCAACGGGGTGGAGTTCCTGGAGCAGGCGATGGACCTGTTCCCCCGGGCCCGCCGTGCCCTGCTGACCGCCTACGCCGACACCGACGCGGCCATCCAGGCGATCAACGTCGTCGACGTGGACCACTACCTGCTCAAACCGTGGGACCCGCCGGAGGAGAAGCTCTACCCGGTGGTCGACGCGCTGGTGGAGACCTGGCGCTCGATCGGGGAGACCGGTGTCGAGGAGACCAAGGTGATCGGGCATCGCTGGTCGGCGCTCTCTTACCAGGCACGGGATTTCCTGGCCCGCAACGCCGTGCCCTACCGCTGGTACAGCGTCGATGATCCGGAGGGTCAGCGCCTGCTCGACGCGGCTGGTGTGAGCGCGCAGGACATCCCCATAGTGATCACCCCGGAGGGGCAGGCCCTGCGGCAGCCCAGCGATGCCGAGATCGCCGACGCGGTCGGGTTGTCCACCCATCCAGCGGAGGAGTTCTACGACCTGATCGTGGTCGGCGCCGGACCCGCCGGTCTGGGCGCCGCCGTCTATGGCGCCTCCGAAGGGCTCCGGACGGTCATGGTGGAGCGCCAGGCGAGCGGCGGTCAGGCTGGGCAGAGCTCCCGGATCGAGAACTACCTGGGCTTCCCCGACGGGGTCTCCGGTGCGCAGCTGACCGATCGGGCGCGCCGTCAAGCCCAGAAGTTCGGCGCCGAGGCCTTATCGGCCCGTGAGGTCGTCGGCCTGGAGGCCCGCGGTTCCGCGCGGGTGGTGCGCTTCGGGGACGGCAGCGAGATCACCGCGCACGCGGTGGTGCTCGCCACCGGCGTCGCCTACCGGGCCCTGGACGCGGCTGGCGTGACCGAACTCACCGGCCGGGGCGTCTACTACGGCTCGGCGATGACGGAGGCGCCCGCCTGCGCTGGCCAGGACGTCTACGTGGTGGGTGGGGCCAACTCCGCCGGGCAGGCCGCGGTGTTCTTCTCCCGCCACGCCCGCGCGGTGACCCTGCTGGTGCGCGGGGATTCCCTGACCCGGTCGATGTCGCACTACCTCATCCAGCAACTAGGGGGGCTCGCCAACGTCACCGTGCGGACGTGCACCGAGGTCACCGCTTCGCACGGCGAGGAGCACCTGGAGGGACTCACGCTGCGCCACACTCGTGACGGCACCACCGAGGACGTCGCCACTGGTCACCTGTTCGTGTTCATCGGCGCGGCGCCGCGCACCGACTGGCTCGACGGTGTCGTGGCCCGTGACGCCCGGGGGTTCATCCGGACCGGTCCTGATCTGGTCGTCGATGGGCGCCGCCCAGCCGGCTGGACGCTGGCCCGGGATCCCTATTACCTCGAGTCCAGCCTGCCGGGGGTGTTCGTAGCCGGGGATGTGCGCGCCGAGTCAGTCAAGCGGGTCGCCTCCGCGGTCGGTGAGGGCGCCATGGCCGTCACGCTGGTGCATCGCTATCTGGAGGACCAGTGACTGATCTAGAGCTGCGTGAGTTGTTCCTGTTCACCGATCTGACCGACGCCCAGCTGGACTGGGTCCGCGATCACGCCGAGACCGTCCGGGCCGGTGACGGTGAGATCATCATCACCGAGGGGGAGCAGGCCCGCTGCTTCTACGTCCTGCTCTCCGGCACCGTGCAGATGACCCGGCTGGTGTCCGGGGACCAGGTCGAGATCGTCCGCACCGACCAGCGCGGGGTCTATTTTGGCGCCACCCAGTTCTACCTGGGCGACCAGGTCGATCAGACCTATGCGGCGTCGGTGCGCGCGCTCACCGACTGCACGATGCTGGCGTTGCCCAGCCGTGAGTTCAATGAGGTGTTCCGCCGCTGGTACCCGATGGCCGTGCACCTGCTGCAGGGCATGTTCGTCGGGCTCGCCAACGCCAACGCCCTGGTCGGGCAGCGTGAACGGCTGCTGGCCCTGGGCAAGCTCTCCGCCGGGCTGACCCACGAGCTGAACAACCCGGCCGCGGCGGCCAGCCGGGCGGCGGACACGCTGCGTGAGCGGCTCGCTGGGATGCGGCACAAGCTGGCGCTGCTCGCCGAAGGCCGGCTGGACACCGACGCGCTGAAAACCCTGACCGTCCTCCAGGAGCGGTTCGTCACGGCCGGAGCCAGCGCACCAGCACTGACCGCGCTGCGGGCCGGTGACCTGGAAGACGAGCTGAGCGACTGGTTCGATGATCACGACATCGCGCGGGGCTGGGAGCTGGCGCCGGTGTTCGTCGCCGGCGGGCTGCGAGTCCCCGATCTGGACGAGGTCGCTGCGACCGCGCCGCCCGAGTCGCTGGAGGGCGCGCTGCGCTGGCTGGCCTACACCGTCGAGACCGAGAATCTGGTTCGCGAGATCGGGGACGCGACGGCGCGGATCACCGCCCTGGTGGGCGCCGCGAAGCAGTACTCCCAGCTGGACCGTGCCCCGCACCAGGACATCGACCTGCACGAGGGCCTGGACGCGACCCTGGTGATGCTGGCCCGCAAACTGGGCGACGGCATCCGGGTGGTCAAGGACTACGACCGCACGCTTCCTGCGGTTCCGGCCTACCCGGCTGAGCTCAACCAGGTGTGGACCAACCTCATCGACAACGCCGCCGACGCCATGGACGGCACGGGCACCCTCACGGTGCGCACCGCCCGCGACGGTGAGTTCGCCCTGGTCGAGATCGCTGACACGGGTCCTGGGGTGGCACCTGAGGTGGCCAAGCGCATCTTCGAGCCGTTCTTCACCACCAAGCCCGTCGGCAGGGGAACCGGGCTCGGGCTCGACGTCAGCTGGCGGGTCGTCGTCAACCGCCACCACGGTGACCTGCAGCTGCGTTCCCAGCCTGGCGACACCCGCTTCCAGGTCCGGCTCCCGCTCCAGGAACGCCACGGCGAATGAGGCCGCCCTCGTCGCGGGACAGATGAGGAGACCTCGCCATGCCCATGAAAGTGTAATCCTGCTTTGCCGGGCTAGGTGGCCAGCGCCCGCAGGCGGCGCAGCACCTCCTGGGCGCCGAGCGCCTGGCTGATGGCGTGCAGGTCCGGGCTGCGGGTGGAACCAGTGAGGGCCACGCGGACAAGCTGGGATGCCTCGCGGATCGAACCGGGGTAGGCGTCCGGGTTTTTCTTGTACTCCTTAGCGCTCGCCGCGAAGCCGTGTTTCGCGGCGAGTCCACGGATCTGGTCAAACCATTCCCGCGGGTCGTCCAGGTGCTGGTAGTCCTGCGCGAGATCGTGGGCGAAGCTCGCGGCGATGGTGGCGTCCACTCCGAGCACACCGAGGCGCTCGTCGGCGGGACCGGACAGCGGAGTGAACAATCGCGGGAAGAAGAAGCCATAAGCGGCTCGGAAATCCGACCACTTGCGCAGGTCCTTACGGGGATTGTCAACACCGTCCCGTTCCACAGCGAGCGCCCGCAGAGCGAGATCAGGCTCTGCGTCCAGGACACTCGCCAGGTCAGGGTCGAACTGGTGAGCCCAGGCGCGGACAGCGGTCAGGATCTCCCCGCCGGGCAGCGTGGCGATGTGGTCGGCGCTGATGTCCTCCAGCTTGACCAGATCCACCAGGGGCCCGGCGACTCCGAACTGGCGGAGCTGGATCGGGGTGGCGAGAGCCTCCCGCAGCGGGAGCTCAGCCAGCCGCCCGTTGGCCAGGCCCCGCAGGTAGTACAGAACGGCCTCGGCGGGGTATCCGGCCGCGATGTAAAAATCAACGCCCGCTTCGGGATCCGATCGTTTGGACAGTTTGCGCTTGCCGCCCGGGATCTGTTTCATCAGTGGGGCGATGTGCGCGTAGCTGACCGGTGCGAAGCCCAGCGCGCCGAACAGCTGCAGGTGCAGCGGAACCGAAGAGATCCACTCTTCACCGCGGATGGCCAGCGTGACGCGCATCAGGTGGTCGTCCACGGCGTGCGCGAAATGGTACGTCGGCAGCCGGGGGGACTGGTCGGACGATTTCAGGATCACCGCGTCGTTGCGATTGGCCTCATGTTCCAGCTCACCCCGGATCAGGTCAGTGAAACGGACCCGCGCTCCGGCGGCGTCATCGGGCGCGCGGAAACGCACCACGTATGGAGTGCCCTCGGTGAGCTGGGCCCGCACCGCCGCGGGATCCGCGTCACGCCAGATGGCCCATGAGCCGTAGTAACCCGTGGGGATTTTCGCGGCCTGCTGGCGGGCGGTGATCCCGGCGAGTTCGGCCTTCGTGGCGAAGCACAGGTATGCCTTGCCCTGCCGCAGCAGCTCGCGCACATAGGTGAGGTAGATGCTCTCCCGCGCGGACTGGCGGTAGGGGCCGTAAAGCCCGTCGCCGTCGCTCTCGCCGGATGGGATACCGAAGTAGTCAAACGCGCGGGCGAACTGGGCCAAGGCGCCCTCGACCTCACGGGACTGGTCGGTGTCCTCCACCCGCACCAGGTACACCCCGCCGGAATGCGCCGCGATGTCACGGTCGATGGTGGCGACATAGATGCCGCCGATGTGCACGAACCCGGTCGGTGAGGGACCAAAGCGGGTGACCTGAGCGCCCCCGGGAAGCCGCCGGGGCGGGTAACGTTCCTCCCAGTGTTCTGGTTCGGGCAGCTCGGCGGGGAACAGGGCATCGATGACCGCGCGGTCAAGCATTGGTGAGGTCAGTCTCATTTCCAGGCGAACCCGACATGGAATGGGTGGCGTACAGGCGCTTCAGGTTACCAATCGCTGGACAGCCGCCGGCCAACCTCACGCAGCACGGCGGCCGCTCCGGTGAGGACCGGATCGCCGTGACCGAACACGGCCATGGAACTGTCCAGATCAGCCAGCCGCCGGAAGGAGCGCACGGCTTCGGGCCGGTTGAGGTTGAAGGGTCCGAGGATGACCCGGCCATCGGGTGCGGCCGCGATATTGTCGCCGGTGAACAGCACGCCATGCCGCGGCAGGAAGAGCGCGATGCTGCCGTCGGTATGGCCGGGTACGGCGAGAACGTGAGCGCCGTCACCAAAGGGCAGTACGTCGCCATCGTCAAGCTCGCGATCCACTCGTGCGGGAGGGGCGGGTGGTAACCCATCACCCACGATGGCGGCATGCAGGGTCCGTTCGCTGTCGGTGAGGACGGGCGGCGGGCCGGGCAGCTGGCCCCGGATGATCGGCGTATCGCGGCGGTGCGCCATCACGGTGACTCCGTCCCAGGCGCCCACGTCGGCCGCTGACCCGGTGTGGTCCTCGTGAAAGTGGGTTAACACCACCTGATTAAGATCAGTGGGAGCGAGCCCGAAACCCGCGATGGCTTTGGTGATGTCAGATGCTGATCCGGCGAGCCCGGTGTCGATCAGGGTCAGGGAGTCGGCGTCACGCCACAGGTACGCCTGGCCGACGGAGAAACGCAGCATCCGCAGGTTGGGCAGTAGTTCCACGACGTCCATCCGGTCATCCTCGCCGCTAGTCGCCGAGGCAACGGCCTGAAACAGCGGTGGTAGGCATTGTGGACCTCCTTCACCCGATTCGTCACTGCAGTTGATCCCCAGCCGCAGGCGTTACATCGTCCTGCCAAGCTTCAGGGCTTGACGGCGCGGACGATGTAGACCTCACGCCGACCGGCCCTGTGTTTCTCAACGCGCACGTTGTCGAACCCCACGGTCCGGCACAGCGCTGCGAAGGCGCCAGCTTGCTGGCCGGTCCATCCATGACTGGCCAGCCCCGTGGCACCGGGCCGAACCTGGCGCTCCAGCGCGAGGAGCCTTCCGCCGGGGGTGAGAACTCGCCACGCCTCATCGAGTCCCGCCCGCACGTCTTTCCAGTGGTGCACGCTCGCCAGGGTCCACAGAACGTTCACTGAGGCATCCGGCAGCCGGAGATCTTCGGCGGTGCCCTCGATCCACGTGATCGATTCCCGCTCGGAAGTCAGGGCCCGAGCCAGCCGGAGCATGACGGGCGCCGGGTCAATGCCTATGACGCGCGCTCCCCGGCGGGCGGCTTCCCGGACGGCGGTGCCTGGGCCGCAACCGACGTCGATGACGCGGTCGGTGGCCGATAGGCCGGCCAGATCCGCGACGAGGCGGGCGGCGGAGCGTCCGGCCAGGTTCATCACGAGGCCGATCACTAGGCCGGGCACTCCGGAGAAGCCCGGATAGTCGGCGTGGTGGTTGATGGTGGTCACGAATCCATGGTGCACGAGCTCCCGATTTATTTTCTTCACATGTTGAATTTTTTTCCGAATCGGGTTAGCGTGACACATGACCACAGTCCGCCCGCCTGGCTCTCTTGATCAAGAGCTCGTTCTC